>CAYOGX010000349.1:0-5682 GCA_964403235.1 uncultured Planctomycetales bacterium
GCCGTTACGAGCGGCGCCGACCTCGAGGAGCTGCGGTCCGAGTTGTGCGACATGGTGGGTGAAGGAACGGCCACCACCGAAGGCCAGCGGGTCGTCGGGCTGGTGGCCCCACACCTGGACTACGAGCGCGGCCGATGCTGTTACGCCGAGGCGTATGCCCAGCTTCGCGGTCAGGACGACATCGATCGTTTCGTGATCGTAGGTACGAACCATTTCGGGCGGTCGGGCACGGTGGCCTGGACGGTCAAGGACTACGACACGCCGTTCGGTCCTGCCGAGACGGATCGAGGGTTCATCGACAAGCTGCGCGGGCGAATCGGCGTTGATTTGGGCGTGCACGAGCTGGACCACCTCCACGAGCACTCGGTTGAGCTTCAGGTGGTGATCCTCAAGGCGCTGCGTGGTTCGCGTCCGGTTCGGATCGTGCCGTTGTTGTGCCCCGACGTGTGCGGGCCGACGGGCCTGAAGCCGGGCGACGGCAGCGGACCCGGTGCGGACGAGTTCGCAGCGGCGCTGGCGGAGGTGCTCGCCGGCGAACCGGGCCGGTCCTGCGTCATCGCCGGCGCCGACCTGAGCCATGTCGGTCGGCGCTTTGGTGACGACTTCGATTTGGACGACGAGTTTCTCCAGGCCGTCGAGGCCGATGATCGTGCCCTGCTGGACCTGATCGAGGTGGGCGACGCCGCGGGCCTGCTCGCTCGACTGCACGGTACGAGGAACCTCTACCGCGTGTGCGGCGCGGGCAGCATCTACATCCTGCTGCGTGCGCTGGGCGGACCCAACGTGCGCATGCTGCGGTATCACCAGGCCGTCAACCGCGACGAGCAGATCGCAGTGACCTGCGTGGCGGGGCTGGTGGTCGCGGATGGCGCCGCTTAACGAAGGCAACCGGACCGTGGACCAGGCCAAGGATCGCATCCAAATCGTGCTGCCCCGGCGGTGTCTGGTGGTGTTGTCGGGCATCGCGGCGAGCGGCAAGTCGACGTTTGCCGCGCGCCTTTTTGAGCCGACCCACATCGTCAGCTCGGATTCGTGTCGGGCGGCCATCAGCGACGATGCCCACAACCAGGCGGCCAGCCGAGACGCGTTTGAGCTCATGTACGAGATCATCGCCCGTCGGATGAAGTTCGGTCGGCCGGCCGTGGCCGACGCGACGCACCTGACGCACGAGTCCCGAAAACGCCTGCTCGACGTGTGCGGGCGGTTCGACTACCCCGCGTACCTGATCGTCCTCGACGTGCCGCCGGACGAGTGCAAACGACGCGACGCCGCCCGAACCGACCGGCGCGTCGGGCCTGAGGTGATCGGTCTGCACGCCAACCGATTCTGCTGCGACCTCGATCGATTCCGGGCGGAAGGATTCCGTGACGTCTGGGTCCTGCACGTTGGTCAGATCGATCATGCGAACATCGTGTTCGAGGAGTGCGCCGCCCAGCGCGCTGTATCTGAGACACGTCCTGCCGAACCATGACGCCGGATGCATACTATCACCGACTGATCAGCGGCCGGCAGCGCGGGCTGACGGCGTCGATGCTCCGTGGCGGTCTGACGCTGCTGTCGTGGCCCTATCGCGGCATCGTCGGTCTGCGCAACGCCTACTATGACCGTGTCGGCCCCGGCGTGCGCCGGGCGGGCATTCCCGTGATCAGCGTGGGGAACCTGGTCACCGGCGGGACCGGCAAGACACCCATGGTGATCTGGATTCTGCAACGCCTGGTCGCGGGCGGGCACCGACCGGGCGTCCTGATGCGGGGATACAAGGCCAGCCCGACCGGCTGCTGTCGGGCCCACCAGGCCCTGAACGACGCCATCCACGGCTGCGACAACGACGAGGCCCGCGAGATCCGCCGTCGATGCCCACAGGGCGGCCTCGTGATCGATCCCAATCGCGTGGCCGGCGCAGCCAGGGCGGTCGCCATCGGTTGCGATGTTCTGGTGATGGATGACGGGTTCCAGCACCGCCGGCTGGGGCGGGATCTGGACGTCGTCCTGGTCGACGCGACCGATCCGTTCGGCAGCGGCCTGGTGCCGCGGGGCATGCTCCGCGAACCGCCCACGTCGCTCCGGCGGGCAGACCTGGTCATCGCCACGCGGGCCGATCAGATCCCTGCCGAATCGCTCAGCGCATTGAAACAGCAACTGACCGAGCTGGCGCCGCGCGCCCGCGTCCTGGCCGCCCGGCATCGACCGATCGAGCTGTGCGACCAGCGGGGCCGGAGCGACCCCGACGTGCCACTCGACCGCGTCACAGGTCGTGCCTGGCTGTTTGCCGGGCTCGGCAATCCCAACGCGTTTACCACCACGGTCGAGCAGATGGGATTCTCCGTCGTGGGACAGCGGTTCTGGCCCGACCACCACACGTGGACCGACGCGGAGCTGGCCCACATGGCCCGACAGGCACGACAGGCCGGGCCCGACCTCGTGTTGACCACCGAGAAGGACGCCGTCAAGCTGCCGCCGGATCGACCGGACTGGCCCGCACCACTGCGGGTCGTTCGCATCGGCATCGAGTTCCTCGACGATGACGCGGGGAGGATGTGCGAGCGAATCGACCGTGTCGTCGGCCGCGAGGGTTCACCCGCTGACCACGAGGACCCACCTGATGACCAAGCGCTATCAACCGATTGACCCGTCGAGGCTCGAGACGTTCTCGATCGATCAACGGCAACACAAGGTCCAGCTCGATGCGCTGGCGAAGCTGCCGCCGCCGGGCGCGTCGGCGGCCGAGTGGATCGATTCGCTGCCGTCGTTTCTGGGTGTGGTCGAGTTTCGCGCGATCGTCGAGGCCATTGTCGCGGCCCGCCGGGCCGATCGATCCGTCGTGTTCGCGATGGGTGCGCACGTGGTCAAGGTCGGCTGCGGGCCGATCGTGATCGATCTGATCCGTCGCGGCATCGTTACCGCCGTGGCCGGCAACGGCGCGACCGCCATCCACGACGTCGAGCTCGCCTGTACCGGCCAGACCAGCGAGGACGTGGCGGACACCCTCCGCGACGGCCGATTCGGCATGGTCCGCGAGACGGCCGACTTCTTCGCCGAGGCCACTGCCCTGGGCGCTCGGGACGACATAGGCCTGGGCCCTGCCGTCGGACGACTGCTGGTCGAGCAAGACCGCCCCCACGCGGACGTCAGCATCCTCGCGGCCGCCCATCGGGCCGGCATCCCCGCCACCGTCCACGTCGCCGTGGGCACCGACACGGTCCACATGCACCCCCAGATGGACGGCGCGAAGTTGGGCCAGGCCACCATGACCGATTTCCGACTGGCGTGCAGTGTGGTGGCCGATTTAAGTGCCGCCGATGCAAACGGCCCGGGTGGCGTGTGGTGCAACATCGGCTCGGCCGTGCTCCTACCGGAGGTGTTCCTCAAGGCCGTCGCCGTCGCACGCAACCTCGGTGCGGATCTAGACGCGATGGTCACCGCAAACATTGACATGATCGGCCACTACCGCGCCCTCGAGAACCTCCTGCGACGCCCCACGCAGCCGGGCAACTCCCACGAGGTCATCGGCCAGCACGAAATCCTTTTGCCGCTGCTCCGCCAAGCGATCATCGAAGCGTTCGGCCCCAGCGACTAGCCAGGTAGGGTCGATGGTCCCCGCCGGTTCCCGTCCGTTTCCATAGGAAGGCGGCACAGCCGGGGCCACCGACCAGCCGTCCGGGTTGACTCGTTTTCGGCATTTTGCGACGCTACGTCGAAGGGTACGTTGATCGAAGGGAGAGCCCAATGTCGTCACAGATCAGTCGTCGTCAATTCGTGGCGGGTGTGGCCTCGAGCGGGGCGATGATGGCCGCCGGGTGCGCCGCTAACACCAAACCCAAGGTCGCGATGATGCCCACCAAACAGGTCAAGCCGCGCGGGGCCAACGAGCGGGTCCGCGTGGGCTTCGTGGGACCGGGCGGCCGGGGCCGCGGGATTCTCGGCGAATTCCTCAAAGAGGCCAAGGGCCTGAACATGGAGATGGTGGCCATCTGTGACCTGTGGCACCGGCCTCGCGAGAAGGCCGCCGGCATGGTCACCAGGGCGATGCGGAACAAGCCCAAGCTCTGCCGCAACACCGACGAGCTGTACGAGATGAAGGACCTGGACGCCGTCATCATCGCGACGCCCGACTTCGCGCACGCCCTGCACTGCGCCGAGGCCGTCAAGCGCGGGCTCGACGTGTACATCGAGAAACCCCTGGCCGACGTGCTCGAGGACGCCCAGATCTGCCGGCAGGCCGTCAAGGACTCCGGCGCGATCGTGCAGGTCGGCACGCAGCGCCGCAGCGATGGGAAGTACGCCGGGGCAGCCGAGTTCATCAAGTCCGGCCAGTTCGGCAAGGTCATCAAGGTCGAGATGCACTGGAACGTCAACCAGTCGAAGCGGTGGCGGCGCGCGGGCGACTGCAACGCGATGGCTGAGGACGTCCGCAACAAGACATTCAATGTGGCCGACGCCTGGAAGCGCTATCGGCTGAACCGGCCCGACGACGAGTTCCACCCCCGCAAGTACCTCGAGTTCCGTCTGTTCTGGCCGTACTCGTGCGGGCTGCCCGATCAGTGGATGAGCCACCAGATCGACACGGTCGGGTGGTTGACGGGCGATCCGTACCCGATCAGCGCGGTCGCCAGCGGCGGGATCTACCAATGGAAGGACGGCCGGCGGAACCCCGACACGTTCACGACCATCCTGGAGTATCCGTCCGGGTTCCAGGTGACGTGGCACGGCCGGCAGACCAACAGCGCCGGCGGCACGCGCGAGATCTACCTGAGCAACTGGGGTACGCTGGATCTGGGCTCCGGCACGATCACGGACGACGGCGGGGGCGACAGTCACAAGAGCGCCGGCAGCAAGAGGCTCGAGAAGATGGCGATTCCCAAGGCCCCCAGCGTCGGTCACATGCAGAACTGGATGACGTGCGTCCGCAGTCGCAAGCAGCCGAACGCCCACATCGAGGCCGGTTACGCCCATGCGGTGGCCGTCGCCATGGCCGTTCAGGCCCTCCACACCGGCAAGCGGATCACGTTCGACCCCAAGACGCACGAGATCCGCGAGGGCGGACAGCCGACCTACGCGTTCTCGTCAGCCTCGCTGTAGGTTCACCGAGAGACCGTCGCGCTGGGACGTGGCGGCGAGCGGCGCATCCGCAAACACGCGGCCTGGCTGAGCGGTCCACCTATCCCGCCAGCCAGCCGCCGTCCACGTAGAGGATCTGACCGGTCAGGTAGCTGCTGGCGTCCGAGGCCAGGAACACGGCCGCCCCCGCCAGGTCCGTCGGTGTGCCCCAGCGCTTCATGGGAATCCGTGAATTTACCCAGGTGAGCAGTTCGGGGTTGTTCAGCATCGGCCCGGTCAGGTCGGTCTCGATGTAGCCCGGCCCGATGCCGTTGACGCGAATGCCCTTGTCGGCCCATTCGACGGCCAGCGACTTGGTCAGCATCTTCACCGCACCCTTGCTGGTCGAATACGACACGATCGTCGGGCGCGACATCTCGCTCGTCACCGAGCAGATGTTGATGATCGAGCCGCGTTTGGCCCGCAACATCGGTCGGGCCACGAGCTGCGTTAGCGCGAACAGGCTCCGCAGGTTTACGTCGAGCACGCGGTCCCAGTCAGCAAGCTCGAGCGTCTCGGACGGGTGCCGGACGGTTGTGCCGGCGTTGTTCACCAGCACGTCGACGCGGTCGTGCCATTCCAGCG
>CAYOGX010000350.1:0-5676 GCA_964403235.1 uncultured Planctomycetales bacterium
TACGACCTCATCGGTGGCCCGCCGATTGCTCGTCGGCTTCGGCGCCGTGCGACCGGCTAGCCGCTGTTTTCCGCGGCGATAGCGCGGAGGAATTCCTTCATACTGGTGGTGCCGGCCATGACCTTTCGCAGTCCCTCCTCCTGCAAGTAGAGCATGGGAGGTTTGCTCTTGCGCGCGATGGCCTTGACCTTCGCCAGATCGCCTCGCGACAGGGCCTGGCGCATCTCCTCGCTGAAGACCATGAGCTCGAACACGCCGGTCCGTCCGATGTAACCACTGCCCTGACACATCGGGCACGTCACGGGATTGCCGTCCTTGTCGGGGATGGTGCCGGCCGCCTTGTAGAAGGCCTCGATGCGGTCCGCCGGCAGGTTGGCCTTGCGAAGCATGTCCGGGTCAGGCTTGTAATCCTCGCGGCAGTTCTCGCACAGGATCCGCACCAGCCGTTGGCAGAGCACCGCCCGAAGGGGCTTGGCCGCTAACTCGTGATCGCCCACGAATGTCATGTAGCGCTTCAGAGCCTCGAGGCTGTTCTTCGCCGACATCCCGAGATAAACACGCTGGCGCTGGCCGGACGCAGCCGCTAGCAGCCGGGCCGTGTCCTTGTCCGGACAGTCCGCCACCATCAGGATGTCCGGATCCCGCCGCAGGATCGTTTGAAGCCGGCGGGCGAAGGTCACGCCCTCCTGCTGACCGTCGAAGACGTTCTGAGTAATGTTCTCCAGATCCATCGACGGATCGAGCTCCAAGGTGTGGATGTTTTGCGTGAAGGCGTCGCAGCCGCGCAGGAAGGCGTACAGGGTGCTGGTCAGGCCGCTGCTCCTCGGGCCCGAGACGATGATCAACCCGTCCTTGCCGCCAGCGGCGGCTTCGAGCTGCGCCAGCTGCTGGGGCGTCAGCCCCAAGTCGGGCAATCGGAAGTTGGCCTCCTCGGCCAGGATGCGCAGTATCATCCGTTCGCCTGCGGTCGAGCCGCTCGTGCGGATCTCGATGCTGACCAAGTCCTCGAGGGCCGATCCGATCATCCCGCGGCTCGCCTCGATCGTGCCCATCTGGGGACGCCTTCGCTCATCCACGTCCAATCCGGCGATCTGCTTGAGGAACGTCAGCGCGCCGTCGCCGGTTTCGCGGTCGACCGGTTCGCGTTCGGTCACCACGCCGTCGATGCGGTAGGCCATCCGGATCCGCTCGCCGGACGGCACGATGTCCACGTCCGTCGCGCGGCGGGTGACGGCATCGAGCAGCAGGTCTTGTGCGGCCGCATAGGCGCGTTGTTCCTCGTTGTCCTTGGGCACCGTGACCTGATTTCCCCGCGCGTTGGTGATGCGGATCTTCTCCTCGATTTGCGCTTTGACCTGCTTGCCTGAGAACCAACCCGCCGCGCGGCGGGCCATCGACCCGGCCGTCACCCGGGTTTCGACAGGAACCAGCGTGTTTCGGTGCTTAACGTAGAACAACGTCGCGCCGGCGACCATGGCCGTCAGGATCAGCCACCCCACCACGAACAGCCCGCCCGACCAGGGCAGGAGGACCCCGAAGATGAACCCGAGCACGCCCGCCCCGTAAATGACACCGAGCCACTGGTACCGCTCGGTCTTGACATGGGCCGCGTCCCGGTCCACCCATCCGCAGATCCCCAGCCACAGGCCCACCACCAGGAGCATCATGACCAGCTTGACGGGGCTGGCATATCCGCCCAACGGCGGCATAATCGCCAGCAGACCGCCAAACCCGGCACCGTCAAGCTGCAAAACAACAAGCGTCGAAACGTCCATACCCTCTTTCGCTTCCTGTCCGACGACGGATCGGTGTCTACAGCCGCACGGAGATCCCGCGGCTGGCCATCACCCGCTTGGCGTCGGCAATCGTGTAGTCCCCAAAATGAAAGATACTCGCCGCCAGGGCCGCGTCGGCACGACCGGTCGTGACCGCCTCCGCCATGTGCTCGGGCGTCCCCGCCCCGCCGCTGGCCACGACGGGAATCTGGACGGCCTCGCTGACGGCAGCCGTCATCTCCAAATCATAGCCCTCACGCGTCCCATCGGCGTTCATGACGTTCAGGACGATTTCCCCGGCCCCCTCGCCCTCGCCGCGCCGCGCCCACTCGACGACCTCCAGGCCCGTCGGCAGTCGCCCGCCGTTGATGAACACCTCCCAAAACTCTCCACCACTGCGGCGGACCCGGTTGGCGTCGATGGCCAGGACGATGCATTGGCTGCCGAACCGCAACGCCGACCGCCGGATCAGGCCGCGGTCGTTGACCGCGCCCGAGTTGATGCTGACCTTGTCGGCCCCGGCGTTGAGCATGTCCCGGATGTCGTCCAGCGTCTGGAGCGCCCCGCCGACCGTTAGCGGCATGAACACGCGCTCCGAGGCGTCACGGAGCACGTCGATCATGATCTGGCGGCCCTGGTGGCTGGCGGTGATATCATAGAAGACGAGCTCGTCAGCCCCTTGCTCGTCGTAGCGAACCGCGCATTCCGCCACGTCGCCCGCGTCGACGTGGTCGAAAAACCTCACCCCCTTGACAACCCGGCCGTCATCGACGTCCAGGCAGGGGATGATTCGCTTGGCTAGCACTACACGACTCCACCGACTGTCGCCACGATGAACGCGCAGCCGGCGACGGCCACGCCGCTAATGCGCCCCGCTCGCACGGACACACCGCGTTTTCCCTATTGTAGGGGCGCGTCTGGAGGACTCGCAAGGTGAAATCCACGGCTTCGGGTGGTTCGCAATCCGGGGGGGGACGGCCGATAACCCCCGCGCCGCCCGGATGATCCCGGGCGGACGGGTCGCTTGGCCGCCGGTCGCGGCGATGCGCGATCTCAACATCGTTGCACGAACACAACGGCTGTCGTAACCTTCCTGCCGACCCCGTCTTACGCAGTGAAGCCCACGGCCCGGTCCGAGGGGATGTTCCGGCGCGACAACCGCCCCGCACAATCGATACACGTTTCGCCGCCCGCCACCGGGCCTTCAGTTCGCGTTATCACCTTGTCTTCAACGGGTTATGGCCGACCACGGGGAATCGGGCCGTCGCGGTTCCCACGGCATGCCCCTTGCCTCAATGGACCGGTGCCCTCTATGCTGAGACTGGGGCACTTCGGTTGGCGGCAGTTCTCAGCGGGCCGCAGGCGAGTCGATGCCCCCGCAGACGGGGCCGTCTGAGGTAGGGAACGAGGTAAGCAATGGACGAAAGCACTTTCCAGAAGAAACTCGCAGAACTCGTGGCCGAGATCGGAACGCTGCCGGTGGAAGAGCGCGCCAGGCTGGAAGCCCTCGCCGAGGAAACCAAGCAGCGCCACACCGACCTGAAGAAGACCGTGCACAGCCTGCAAGAGAGCCTCGACTTCCTGCGGCTGAGCATCAAGTATTTGCTGTTCGACCTCGAGGCTACGCGCCGGGAGAACGCCTATCTGCGTAAGATGCTCGAGCAGGACGCGGACGGCGGCAATCCCTAGTGTGTTGGATCGCCGTCGTCTCGACGGCCGCCCGTTTGGCCCGGAAACCGTTCGGCCGTTCGTCTGGCCGGACAACGACGTATCGGCAATCGGATCTATGTCGACGGAGGCCCATCGCTGGTTCTGATGTCGCAGCCACATCGGAACAATGGAGGGGAGGAATAGGAGGGGCATAACTCGATCAACGACATAGTCGTTGGGGGGCTATGCCACGACGCAGGCGGCTACGGGGCTGCCTGCGTCCCTTTTTTTTGCGCGTTGTCCTGTCGGATCGATCGTGACCGCACGATCGCAGGTCCTACCCGGCTCCCGCGGGACGGCCCCGTTCGTCTCGTACAACCGGGCGATAGAGGGCGTCGCGCTCGACGGGGATGCGGCCGGTCTCGGCGATCAGGCGACGGAGCTCGTGGACCGACAGGGCCTGGCGGTCGGCCGGTGCACCGTCGTAATGCGTCACGTCGTATTGGCCCACCGTCCCGTCGAGATCGTCAACGCCGAAATCGAGCGAGACCTGGGCCAGCTTGGGCGTGAGCATCGGCCAGAACGCCTTGAGGTGCGCGAGGTTGTCCAGGATGAGACGCGCGATGGCCAGCGTCTTGAGGGTCTCGAATCCCGTCGGCCCGGGCAGGTCCGCCCATGCACTGCCGGCCGGAATGAACGGCAGCGGCACGAGCGCCTGGAACTGCGCCCGCCGGGCCGCCATCGAGGCGTCCTGGTGCGCCCGCAACTTGATGAGATGCCGCACGCGTTCGGCTGGCGTCTCGATGTGCCCGAACAGCATCGTCGCCGTCGAGCGGATCCCCATCTCGTGCGCGGTCCGGTGGACGTCAAACCAACCCGCCTCGCCGACCTTCTGGCTGAAGGCCTCCGCGTGGACCCGAGCGTCGAAGATCTCCGCCCCGCCACCGGGCAAGCTGTCCAGCCCCGCCTCGCTGAGTCTGGCCAACACGTTAGGCACCGTCAGCCTCGGTCGGGCGATGCGGGCGAAGTGGACGATCTCGACGGCCGTGAAGGCCTTGATGTGGATCCGGGGGCACGCCTGCCGGATGCCGGCGACCATCTCGAGGTAGTACGCGAACGGCAGCTTGGGGTGCAGCCCGCCCACGATGTGGACCTCGGTCGCGCCGGCCTGGTAGGCCTCCGACGCCTGCTGGACGATCTGCTCGACGGACAGCTCGTAGCCATCGTCGCCCGGTTCGGCGTGGGGTCGGCGGAAGCTACAGAACTTGCACCGCAACACGCAGTAGTTGGTGTAGTTGATGTGACGGTTCTGGACGTAGTACGCCACGCACCCGTTCTTGCGTCGACGCACAACATCGGCCAGCCGGCCGATCTCATGCAGGTCGCGCGACGCGAACAGGCGCTCGCCGTCCTGGTGGTCCAGCCGGATGCCGGCCTCGACCTTTGCGCCGATGTCATCCAGCCGGTCGCGATCGGTCATGGATCTCCTCGAGAACAGGACGGGCCGCCGCGAGGATCGCCGAGGACGACCTGTCGGACGTACCGCGACAGTCGCAACCGGCGCCCCAACGATTCGGTCAGGTGATAGTCGAGCAGGTCGAACGCACCGGCGGCGACCTGCTCGCCAATCGACCCGTCGATCAGGGCAGCCGCCACCTCGGCCTCGACGGGGCGCTTCTCAACCAACGGCCCCTCGCATTCGCGGCAGATCAGGCCGCCCTGCCTCGCGGAGAACATCGCTCGCGTCTTGCCCGACCACTGCCGCCCACACACCACGCAACGCGTCAGGTCGGGCGCCAGCCCGATCTGTTCCAGCAGCGTCCGCTGAAAACGGACCAGGGCCGGTAGCCCCTCCCGTGCCAGCGACCGCAGTACCGTCACCGTCGCGTCATACAACCGGGCCGCGGGATCGTTCTCCTCGGTGGCGGCGTCGACGGCCTCGGACGCGTACTGGCCCGCATACATCCATCGCAGGTCCCGCCGCAGATCGGCGAAGACGTCCTCCTGCCGCCATTCGGTCAGCGTGCCGAGACGCGGGGCCGCCTGGTCCCGCCGACTGAAAACGAGCTGGCCTTGCTCCAGCAGGTCGATCCCCGTCGCGAACCGGACCTTCGTGCCGCGCTTGATGCCCTTGGCGATCAGCCGTTGCTTGCCGTTGGCGCGCGTGAAGAAGACCAGCACTTGCGAGGTCTCACTGTAGTCCAGCCGGCGGAGGGCAACGGCTTCGTCCTTGATCAGCGGCATCGTACCG
>CAYOGX010000351.1:0-5675 GCA_964403235.1 uncultured Planctomycetales bacterium
CATCGGCCAGCACGAAGACGATGTTGGGCCTCTTGTCGCCCGCCTCGCCGGCCAGCAGCCGCCCGGCCCGACCCAACGAGGCCGTCCCCAGGCCAAGCCCCCTCAGAAACGTCCGCCGCGTGCAACGGTTGGGTTCCATCTTCCCTGCCCTCGTCACGCCAACACTACCGGTCAGACTCCCGCCGGACCTTGCGCGACGAGCATACAACCTGCGCGGAGACGCGCCCAGGCCAGACCGCGCCGTCGCCTTCGACGGCCTCGAGTTCTCGCGGTGACCAAGACGCTACCTACGATCCGTCTTGGGTTCGCGTTTTCCGCCCTTGGTGGGTTTCGAGGTGGGTTGGCTGGCGGTGATCTCCTGGATGGCGTCGCGCATGGCCTTGGCATCGAAGAGGACTCGCTCGACGTAGGGCATGGATTCGAGCGTCTGTCCGAGCTTGCCCTGCTGGCGCTTGTGTAGGGCAACGGTGCGGACGCGGCCGGCCAGCGCCACGTAGAACATCTGAGCGATGTTGCCGACGATCTTGCGGTCGTCCAGCAGCGTGAAGCTGAAGTAGGTCATCCGGTTGGGGTACTGCTTACCGGTGTAGACCTTGACGTCCATCCCGCCTTCCTTCCACCGCCAGTCGTCCTCCATCCGCTCCCACTCGACGATGCCGTCGATGCTTTTGACCACGTCGAAGGGGATGTCTCGAAACTGCTTGCTGGCCCGCTCGTAGACCCGCCACTCCTTACCTGAGGGCGTCCAGATGTAGCCGGGGACCTTTCGGCCGTTGCTGTAGATGACCACGCCGGGCAAGGCGTATTCGGGCCGCGACCGCCGCTTGCCGAAGGGGCTGGCCTGCCCGGCACCGCCGGCGGTCGTGGGCTGCGTCGAGGGGGCGGTAGTCGGGGCTGGCTTGGCGTCTTGACCGAGCAGCTCGATGGCCGACTTGGGCTTCTTGCGCCGGTACTTGGCCGGCGGGGCGGCGACGGCGGCGAACGTCACCAAGGCCAGGACTGCCCACCCGATGCAGATCCCGTGGGCCAGACGTGTCATGACGGTTGCTCGCGCGCCATTGGCGGAACGCAGGGCCGGCTGTGCCGGCCGGGCTTTGGTCGATACAGGCTGGCCGGCACAGCCGGCCCTACGCATCACCGTCGCCCAACCAGACCCGATGCCCTGGTCTGAATGCCCCGCAGGGCCGACGCCAACGCGTCGGCGTTCGGGGCGAATTGCATCGCGATGTCGCGACTGACGAACTCCTCGTTGACCAGCTCGGTCAACGAGACCGTGAAGTTCCGCATGCCCTCTTCGGTACAGGCGGCGATGAGGTCTGCCAGATCGTCCTCCTCGCCCCTGCGGATCTTCTCGCGCGCGGTCGGGTTGACCAGTAGGATCTCGGTCGCGGGCACGCGCGAGATCTGCTCGTCGAGGGCGGGCAGCAGCCGCTGGGCGAAGACGCCGACCAGGCTGTTGGCCAGCGACGAGCGGATGAACTCCTGCTCGTTCTTGGGGAAGAACTCGAGGATCCGGCTGAGCGCCTGCGGCGCGTCGGCGCAGTGGATCGTGCCGAACACCAGATGCCCGGTCTCGGCCGCCTGAATGCCCGCCAGCATCGTGGGCGAATCACGCATCTCGCCAATGAAGATCACGTCGGGGTCCTGTCGAACGACCTGCCTGAGCGCGGTAGGGAAGTCTGGCACGTCGATGCCGATCTCCCGCTGCGAGATGATGGCCTTGTTCGCCTTGAACGAGTATTCGATCGGGTCTTCGACGGTGACGATGTGGCACCCGCGCGTGTCGTTCACCAGGTTGACCATAGCGGCCAGCGTCGAGCTCTTGCCGCTGCCCGTCACGCCGCTGACGAGGATCAGGCCCTCGTGCCTTCGCGCGACCGTCTGCTCATACACCGGCGGCAGGTGAAGCTCCTCGAACGACGGGATGTGGCTTTGCACCCGCCGAAAGGCCGCGTGTGTCTCGCCGATGGCACGGAAGATGTTCACGCGGAATCGGTCCTCTCCCTGTCCCTTGTAGCTGAAATCGATGCCCCCGGTGTCGTCCAGCATGGGGCGGCGCCCTTCGGGGGCAAGGGGCATCACCAGCGCTTCAATCTCGTCGTTGCTGGCGACGGGGTCGACGTCAGCCTTGCGCAACGAACCGGCCACGCGAAAGTAGGGCGGATAGCCGACCTTCAAGTGCAGGTCGCTGGCGCCGTACTTCTCCATGACCAACAACAGCTTGTCCATTGACTCGATCTTGGGCATATGTCCCTTACTCCCGGGCAGGTCTGTTCGGCTGGCGCTATGTCTACCGGCGGGCTTCTCGCCCCTACCAGTAGTATAGGCGGGTCGGTCGATCCTCTCAACGGCCAACGAAAAACCAAGTGTCGATCCTACGGCAGTGCCGCCGTCCCGACACGGGTCAGAAATCAGGTGACGTCGGCGCTTGAACGTGCTCGCCCTGGCGGCCATAATCGATCTGTAAGGGGACCGGGGTCCCCCAGGGGAGTGGTCAGAATGAGCACCTACTTCGGCGCGATTTGCGACGAGTTCTCGGTAAACACTCGGCTGCACCTCAAACTCGATCTGCCCAGCAACCGTGAGACCGTGCTGCACTTCTTCGAGCGGATGCGCCGCGAGTTCCCGAACATGGATCGTCTGCGCCGTCGCAGCGACGGGGCCTTGGTCCTGGAAGAAGACGCCGAGCAGCCCAGCCGAAGGTGGATCCGGCTCGACGGGACGTGCCTCCGCTTCGGGGACGCCAACCCACCCGACCTGGACCGCCCCCGGCAACTCGCCGCAGTCGTGCTCGAGCAGGCGCCCTACCACCTGACGTTGAGCGACTTGGACACCGACCGGCTCGAGCTCATTTACGGCTTTGATTTGGACTACAGTGGCAATCACGACCAGCTGGTGGCTGAGACGCTCCTGCCCGACCATCCGTTGAGCGCGTTTCTGGCGGGGGAGCACTCCACCCACATCATCGAGTGCCAGCCTTGCATTGGCATCGCCCTGACGCCCGAGTGTGATCTGCAGGCCTACGTCGAGGTCCGCGGCCGCAGCACGACCTACGAGGCCAGCAAGGGTCAGCACGAACCCAGACCGCTTACCATCAACCTGAGCGTTCGGCGCTATTGGGGACTGGGCCAGGACCCCGATCTGCTGGGCGCCTATGACGTCCTCCGCGAGCACGCCGGCCGATTGGCCACCGATCACGTGATCCCGCTGATCGTCAATCCGCTCGCCCACGCCATCGCCAGCCGTCCGTAGCTCCCGGCGCGCCATCGACCCGGGTCGGTCGAGGGACCAGGGGTTGGCGTCCAGGAGCGTCAGGGCAACCGCTTTATCCTTGGGAGTCCTCGGATGATCGAGCGGTTACCCCAATACCCTCTGCCCCAGAACCCTACCCAGGACCCTGACCCGGATACCGCATCAGTGCGGCGACTGAGTAGTGACCGACCGGGTCTTAGAAGCGTCAGCCGTGGACGGCGGCAGGCAACGCCCGGGCTTGAAGACGAGGGACGGCGTGGGCGAACCGTGTCTGCGGCGGGCAGCTGCCAAGGTGCGGGGGGAAGGTGGAGGACCCCGCGGGCAACCGTCCGGGGACGGCGTGTCTCCGGGCCGCGCCCTGACGGTCGTGGCTCGGATCAAACGCGTATGATGTGATGGCTACAGGATGCCCTTACCGAATTCGTGGCCGGGCTTGGCCGGCTCCGATCCGGCCGGTTCGGATTCGGCCGGCTCGCTCGGCTCGTCCTGCGGCGCCTCCTCGTGGTGTTCGTCTTGAGGTTCCTCGTGAGGTTCGTCTTGAGGTCCCTCGTGGGGTTCGTCTTGGGGTTCGGGCCGTTCGTCTCGTCCGGGCCGTTCGGCCCGAAGCTCGGCGACCAGGGCGGCGTAGTCGGCGCCGTTGTCGTACTCGGCGCCCGAATCCGGCCTGGGCGGCTCGTATCCCGGCTCCTCGGCGCGACCTGTTTCCTCCTCATAGGCCGCCAGGATGGCTTGCTGCAATCGCTCGCGGCAGGCCATGTTGATCGGGTGGGCGATGTCGGCGTGCAGCTTGGACCGACCCGAGCCGTCTTGGGCCGCCCGGTTCTCGCGAAGCTTGTTCCCGCACTCGTTACAGAACCGTGCCCGCAGGTGGTTCTTGGACCGGCATTTCGGGCAATGGTCAGCCATCTTGCGACTGGGCATGGCCACGAACAGCCCGTTGGTCCCCTCGATGACCTTGATGTCGCGGACGACAAATTCCCGGTCGAAGGTCACGCTGCAAAAGGCACGTACGCGATCGGATTGGCTACTGGTCAGCTTGACACGAACTTCCGTGATCTCCATGGGGGTCGTCTCCTTTCATCACAGGTGTTCCCATGACTGGTGTTCGCATTCGGTCGTCCGCACCACATAGACATTCGTTTCGAGCTGTCGAGCCACCCGGGCGGCAAACGCCTCGGCCTGGCTGGACTCGCCGAACAGGGCGAACAGCCCCGACCCGCTGCCGCTCATCCGCGCCCGCGTCGCTCCCAGCTCGATCAGCTTGGCGTGGAGCGCCGCGATCCGGGGTTCGACGGCAAACGCCGGAGACTCCAACATGTTATACAGCAGCTCGCTCAGGTCCTGCCCGGCTCGGGCCGCCTCGACGACGTCTCCGGCCGAACGCGGTGGCCGCTCGGTCGGCTCCCAATGTCGGTACACCCGGGCGGTGCTCATCCCGAACCGCGGCACGACCAGGACGATCCAACCCGACCAGCCGAGCCGGATCGACTCGACCTGTTCACCCCGGCCACGGATGATCGCGGCCCCGCCGCGGACGAACAGCGGGACATCGGATCCCAGACCGGCCCCGATCTCCGCCAGGGCCGAACCGGACAGACCCGTCTGCCACAGCCGATTCAGACCGACCAAGGTCGCGGCAGCGTCCGAACTCCCGCCGCCCAGGCCCGCCCCAACCGGGATTCGCTTGGTCAGCCGGATCTGGACGCCGTGGTTGTCACCTGCCCCTTCGGCAAGCCGCTCCGCCGCTCGGTAGACTAGGTTCTCCTCTCCGTCCGGCACCGCCGGATCGTCGCACGCCAGGTGGATGTCGGGCCCGCGCGCCTCGGTCAACACCAACTCGTCGTACAGCCCCACAGGCACCACGACCGACTCGATCTCATGGAACCCGTCAGGCCGATTGCCCAGCACCGCCAGCGTCAGGTTGATCTTGGCTGGCGCCGCGATCCGGACCGACCTCGGCGCTCCCGCCAGATCTTGGCCCACCATCATCTCGCCGCCCGGACCGGCGCCCTCGGGATCGACTCCGTCCAAGCCCTTCGCTCCGTCACCTGTAGAGCCATCGTTCGTCCGCATCCCAGGGACCGTCACGACGGACCCCGGGGACGAGGGCCCACCGACCTGTGGCCTGATACGCCAACACCAATGGTCCACGGCCCTATATTGAGCTTATAACCCGGAACGGACATGTCAAGCCGACTCGGGGCTGACGTCGATTACCCCTTTTGCTCACAAGCATTTAGGATTGCCATCCATCCGCCGAGTCCCAGCGATCGCGCCGGAATACCAGGCAGCGCACCGGTGCGGCGTCATGACCTTCGCCCGTCGACTGGTACCGGCATGACCGTCATCGCCCGTCGCGAGTGCGGACCAACGCCACCGGACGACGGGCGGTGGGTCGTGGCTCAATGCCCACTCGATCGTCT
>CAYOGX010000352.1:0-5657 GCA_964403235.1 uncultured Planctomycetales bacterium
AGCTCGCTGACGAGGTTGTCCGGATCGTTGACGAACTTCTTCATTGGCATGGACGTTTCCTTTCCGCCCTGATCGGGCGAGCACGTCACCTCGTCTCCATCAGTTCGATGAGGGCGTCGCCGTCCGTGATGAACGCCACGCGGAACGTTTCGGTCGCGTCGAACGGTGGGATGATCACGTTCTGGCCCGCGAGCGCCTCGTCCAGGTTGGGCACGATGAAGGCCGCGTGCGGCTGAGTCTGCACGACCTCCGGCAGTGGACTGTCGGGCTCGAATCGCAGGAACTCGACCCGATAAGGGTGGCTGCCGGGGTCGGTCGCGTAGACCTTCCCGCCCTCGATGTAGGTTTCGTTGTCGCTTTTGGCGCTGGTCGGCACGCCCAAGTGATGGAATTCGCTCGATGCCATTGAACCACTATCCTTTCCTGATGGGTCCTAGTCCTATCCGAGGACCCACCAACTTAGTCTACCTGCGCGTTCTGTTCAATGGCCCGAACAGCCGGCCCTACTTGGCCTTCCGGCCGGTCAGCCAATCGAGGGGAAAACGGGACAGGACGAGCTTCTCGTAGGGATGGTGCGTACCCCCCTCGTACAGACAGACGATGGTGCCGTCGTGCAGAACGGCCAGATCGGCGTAGGCCGACGGGCCCGCGTGGATCACCTTGCTCACCGGCCAGGTCCTGGCCCCGTCCGTGCTGAGACGAAGCGTCAACCGTTCGCGCTGCTTGCTGGCGGGGTTGACGAAGAGCACGTCGTTCGGCCCGTACCCGCCGACCCCGGCAAGCCCGATCATACTGGCCTGACACGTGGGTCCGATCAGGGCGTCGACGTACTTCGGGTCCGACCAGCTCGATCCCCCGTCGCCGCTCCACGCCACCGAACGCTTCTTGCTGCTCTTGGCCCGCATGTTCATGCATAGCTTGTGATCCGCGGTCTGGACCACCATGCATTCATTCGTGTTCTTGACCGCGGGGCCGACCACGCCACCCGGTCGCCAGGTCTTTCCGCCGTCGTCGCTGACGATTGCAGCCGATCGGTAGTTACGACCCTTGTATTCGTTGAGCCAGACCGGCGCGAGAAGCCGCCCCTTGTGCGGGCCGGCTTGCAGTTGAAGCCCATGGCCCGGCCCCGTGCCCAGGCGGGTCCACCTGAACGCGAAGCCCTTGAGCGCCGCGGTCAGCTCGGTCGGCTGCGCCCAGGTCACCCCGTCGTCGCTGCTGCACGTGTGAAACGCCCGCTGGTTGTTCCGCGTGAACAGCAGGTGGACCGTGCCCGTGGACTGGTCCAACACCGGACACGGGTTGCCGATCGTGATCTCGGCCGATCCGCCCTCCTCATGGACGACCTGCGTCTTCTGCCAGCGCCTGCCCCCATCGACGCCGCGTCTGAGCAGCAGATCAATGTCGCCGTCGTCGCGGGCGCTGGTCTTGCGTCCTTCGCAGAACGCCAGCAGCGTGCCCTTCTTCGTCAGCACCAGCGCGGGGATGCGATAGGTGTGGTAGCCGTCTTGGCCGCTGGTGAATAGGTCCGTCCGCTCGATAGATCGACCCGTCGACATCGCAGGCTCCGCCATCGCGCATAGCCCAATCAACACTGCCAAGACGATCACGAACTGTATGCCATGGACGTCCATTTGTCTCTCCTCTTGACCGGGTGGGCTCGAGGCGTGCCCGGTCACCACTCGAATCGGTCGTTCGTTTTACCGATCGAGCGCTTCGGGCAGCGTCGCCACGAAGGAACGGATCTCGTCGCGCACCCGCCGATAGTGGGTCAGGACCGATTCGGCGGTCTCGGCGCCCGCGGCCAGCCTCGGCGGGTCGTCAAACGCCCGGTGAACGACCTTGGCTTGGCCGGGAAAGACGGGACACGTCTCGCGCGCATGATCGCAGACGGTGACGACGTAGTCCATCGCCACGCCCTGAAACTCGCTGACGTGTTTGGAGCGGTGGCCGGAGATGTCCACCCCCGCCTCAGCCATGACCGCCACGGCGTTTGGGTCCAACCCCTTCGGCTCGACCCCGGCGGAGACCGCGTCGATGAGGTCACCCTTGAGATGCCGGGCCCAGCCCTCGGCCATCTGGCTGCGGCAGGAGTTGCCCGTACACAAAAACAGGACATTGACGCTGCTCGTCGAGTCGCGCGCCATCACGCACCCTCCTAGATGTGATCCGGCATGAATCAATCGCCCTATCCTCGTGTGGTCAGCGTGCCGCCCATCAGATAGAAGTACGTCGTGACCCAGTTGGCGAGCATCGTGGCCAGGCCGAAAACGATTGACCCCACACTCATCAATGCCCATCCGGACAGGATGTTGCCGGTGACGCAGCCCATGCCGATCGCCGCCCCGACGCCGACGAGAATCCCGCCAAAGAAGGCCACCACGGTCTGGCCCGGGGGTTTGGGCAGCAACCGGGCCCGACCGGTCCATCTGGCCGCCGTCCAGGACCCGACGACGAGGCTGCCGACCATCGCCACAAGCCACCAGACGATCTTCTTGCCCCGCGATGCGGGTCCGCGTCCGTTTGGCTTGGCGGCGGTTGCCTGGTCAGTGTCCGCGTTGGTGGCCCCCTCGGGTTGAGCCTTCCCGGTCCCGGCCGGTGGCTCTGGGTGCCAGCAGTGGGTCAGGTTCCTGTCCGTCACTAGCAGATACGCATGCAGTACACCGTGCGTAACGCCCAGGGGATAGTTCCGTCCGCTGGCGGCCGATGACAGCAGGGCCGGCCCAGCCAGGAGCCCGATCGCCACGCCCGCCTGCCAGGGCTTCCATGGCCGGGTCGGCGATCCGGCGAACCAAGCTCGTGTCGCGGAGGTCGCGAGCGTTGGGGTCCCCCGTCTTCGACGGATCACAAGCGCCACCGCCAATGTCACCATAGCAAGGCCGATCGCGATGACGCCGAACGGCAAACCCGTCGCCGAAGCAAGCGTCAACGGACCGCCGTCGTCGGCCTTGATCTCGAACTGCTTGAGGGCGGCATGAAACGATTGAAGCGGGCCGTATTCCACCATGCCCACGCCCAGAGGGATTCCGATGAGGGCAGCCATTGAATTGAGGTTCCCGGCGCCGGTCTTGAACAAGCTCCCCATGACGCACCCGCCCGCCAGGACGATGCCTATCCCGAAGACCACGCCGCCCACGACGTGGTTGAGCAGGAAGAGGGGCTTGGGGTTCAGTCTCCCCCAACCCAACGCCTGCAACAGGGCGAAGGCCCCCATCGAGACCACGATGCAGACCCACAGCCCGAAGACCTTCCGGCCGTCCTTCATCAGCAGCACCTCGCTGAACGCCGAGGCCCCGCACAGATCCCCCTTCTGTAGGAAGAAACCGAACAGGAAACCCACGGGAATGGCCGTCAGGACCCACAGGCCGGTGTAGGCGGCGGTCCCAAGTATCGCGGACAGGACAACCGCGCTTCCCACCGCATGCGCTTGCCAATGGTCAGGTCTTGTCGATGCGGGCATTGTAGGTCGCTCCGTTCGGACGGTGCCTCGCGTGTCTCAGCCGTCCGTTTCCTGGCCGTCCCCGGCGAACCGATCGTCAGCGATTCCTCGTCCCCGCGCGCGATCGAGCCAGCCGCTGCGGGCCACCTCGAAGTGGTCGAAACGCGGCGCATACGGCTTGATGTCCAGCAAGGGTGTGCGGTCGAGGACATCGACGTCGCTGACGTGGAGAACATTCCCGCTCACGCTCGTCAGCCGGACGGGCGAGATCCCGATCGGGTTGGGTCGGCAGGGGGCACGCGTCGCGAAGACCCCGCGCTCCACGCTGTCCAGGAACGGCACGACGCGCAGGCGAGGTTGCGACGCCCGATCAAACCAGTAGACGAGCCAGATGCGTTCGAAGCCCTCCAGGTCCTTGAGGCCGGGCTCGAATTGCGGAAATACCTCGACCCGGCCTTTGGACCCACCCGCGAGGGCCGGCTGGATCGGCGTGCCCGAAGCGTCCTTGAATGGTGAGTGAATGATTCCGATCGGTTCCAGGTTCATGTGCTCGTCCTCGAAATCGGTCTTGCGCCCTCCGCGATGATTTCGCGACGTTACGGTGCGATGTAAATCAGGTACACGCCACCCAGCAGGACCAGCGTGCCGCAGATCCGTCGCAGGATGATCGCGCCCTTCGATCGCTCGTTCCAATCGAGATAATGTTGAACCACTTCGGTGAACGTGCCGGCCAGGACGATCACCGAACAGTGTCCCACGCCGTAGACCGCCAGCAGCAGGATTCCGTACGCCACGTTCGTCGCGCCCAGCCTGAACGTGACCCCCAACATCGGGGCCATGAACGCAAACGTGCACGGTCCCAGCGCGATCCCGAAGACCAGCCCGAGGACGAAGGCCGCCAGCATCCCTCGTCGCTTCATGCCCACCTGTCCCGGACCTGACCAGGGCATCGGGATCACGTCGAGCAGGTGTAGGCCGACGATGAAGAAGATGACGGCCACGAAGTAGTTGCCGTACGCGCCCACGTCGCCCATTATCCGGCCAGCGGCGGCGGTGACGGCGCCGATCGCAGCGATTGTGATCAGGATGCCCACGGCGAACAGCGTCGAGATCGCAAACGCACGCCGCGTGGTCATCCGTCCCTGCCGGTCGATGAACCCGACGATCAACGGGATGCTCGCCAAGTGGCACGGGCTGAGCAGGATGCTCAACACGCCCCAGACAAGGGCCGCAACGAGGGCAACGATAGGCGTCCCTTCGACGGCATGCGTGAGCGTGTTGAACAGCGACTCCATGGATCATTTCCCATGCGGCTTGGCACCGGCGCCGCCCAGATCGACGCCAAGCGCTTTCCACTTGGCGAGGATGTCTTCTTTCGAGAAGAACCCCTCGTGTCGGAATCGTTCCTTGCCAGCCGCGTCGTAGAAGATCTGCGTGGGGATCACGCGGATGCCGTACTCCGGTCCGGCCCGCTCGTTTTTCCAGACGTCGATGAAGACGACCTCAAACTTGCCCTTGTACTCCTCCTTCAGCTCCTCCAGGATCGGCGCCATCATCTTGCACGGGATGCACTTTCCCGCGCCCAGATCGACCAGCCGAGGCAGCGCCTTCTTCTTGGCCACCGCCTGAGTGGTTGGGCCAGACGGCGCACCGGGTTGGGTTGCCGTCGGCGCTTGGGGCACAGCCACCTCGCAGCAGGAATCGCCGGACCGCTTGTCGGCCTTCATATAGACCACGCCAAACACGGCAGCGGCCAAGATCACGACGATCGCGATCTTGGCTCCGCCTCCGCCTGTGGTCGTCTGTTCTGGCGACTGAGATTCACCGTTCATCTCTGGGTCTCCCTGTAACTGTTGTTGGCGAGTCCAGATGGGCGTCCAGCCTGGCGGCTAGGAGAGCATGCCCTTGATCTCGTCGGCGCTCGGGACCTTACCGACCACCTTGACCTGGCCATCGACCACCAACGCGGGCGTCATCATCACGCCAAACTTCGTGATCTCGTTGATCTGCGTAACCTTTTCCAATTCATAGTCCATGCCCAGATCCTTGGCGGCGGCCTCGGTGTTCTCCGCCAGCTTCTCGCACTTTGCACAGCCCGTGCCGAGGATTTGCAGCTTCGTCATTGTCGTATTCCCCGCTCGCCAGGTTTCAGGCAACCATGCTCCCATAGATCAGGCCGACGATCGTCGACATGACGACCACGAGCCCACAGAAGACGGCC
>CAYOGX010000353.1:0-5651 GCA_964403235.1 uncultured Planctomycetales bacterium
CCGATCAATCGGACGCGGTAGGGGTACACGTCCTGGGGCAGCGTCGGGGACGTGTCGTTGCCGTAATCGTCGTGGCGGACCACCAGGTAACCGACCGCGCCGCCCTGGTTGTCCAGCGTGCCGTTAAAGACGATCTGGACGTCTTCCGACGAGTCGCCCGGGACCGTCCGCTGGGTCGGACCCACCAACGCGAAGCTGTCGTCCGATCCGGGGCTCACGCCGTCGATGCTCAGCCAAACCGTCAGGTCGGACTGACCGTAGTTGTAGATCCTCACCGACTGCGGTGCGCTGGTCTGACCGTTCTCGACCAGCCCGAAGGTCACGGTCGCGTCCTCGCTGATCCCGACGTTCTCGGTCACAACGATGTCGCTGTCGTTGTAGGCCACGCCCCGCAGGTCGAGCGGATACCAGTGGATCTGATACGCGGCCATGCTGTTCGGATCGTACTCCTGCATCGGGTCGTTGCTGGCGACGTACATCGTGCTGTGCAACAGGCCGGCCGCCGTCGGCGCAACGTGAACGCGGACCAGACGTTCGTCGCCCGGCTGGACGACAAACGGATACGCCAACGGCTGGTCGTTCACGTCCGTAACGCGCCACCCATCCGTCCCACCGAACAGGATGTCGTAGACGACGAGCTTCTCGTCGCCGGTGTTCCTGAAGGAGATGACCTTGTAGGCGTCCGAACCGGCCGCGACCTGCCCGTATTCCAGCAGGTTGTCGTCGGGCGTGCCGCTGGTCTCGACGATCTCCAACTGCGGGAAGCCCTGGTACATGCCGTCGGCGGGCGCCCACTGCCGCAGGTGGATCAGGTTCATCTCGATGTGGTTCCAGGCCACCACCGGCTGGGCCTCGAGCAGGGGCACGCCGGGCCCGCGAAGGGCGATGGACGAGATGAAGCCGGGCGCCCAGGCCAACCCTTGCGCCATCCCGTTCAGACCGACGCCACCGGCCGAGGGCATGTCATCGCCGAACGGATCCTGCCCGTTGAGCTGCTCCCACTCGAACCCCGTCCACTGGTTGACGTAGATGTAGCTTGTCTCGACGGCGTGCCCGTCCGTCCGCCAGCCGAACGCGTGGGGGTCGGGATCCCCCTCGATGTAATTCCTTATGGCATCGCCGGGTATGGGCGTCCGGTAGTCGTTGTAATGGTGGCTGCCATCCATGGCCAGGTCGAAGGGCGTGCCGACGCCGCCGTGGGTTCGCCACCAGCCGAATTCATAATCCAGGTGCCGGGCCCCGTACAGGATCCGCGGATTGAAGTAGGACGCGATCAGGTCGCTGTACCAGAAACCTTCCGACTCGCCATAGCCCTCTTGCCCAAAGCCGCCCTCAAAGTAGTTCCGCAGACCGACGTTCACCTGGTCCAAGCTTCCACGGTGCTCCCAGGTCCCGGTCCAGTTGAGTTCCCAGTGGGACCCTGATTCGACCGGGAAACCCGCACTGTCGAGCTCCAGTCGGGTGTACGTGACAATGGGCTGGTCCCCGCTGTTGGAAACCACCTGGGGCAAGATGTACGCGTAGCCGGCCTCGGGCGAGATCGTGCCCGTATCGACCCAGTAGTCGCCACCGAAGACCGGGCTCTCCAACAACTGGGCGGTCCGAATCTCGGAAGACATGAGCTGCTGGAAGCCCTTCTCGACGACGTACGCGTCGTAGGCCTGACCGATCATGAGCGTGTAGGCGGTGTCATCCCCCGGGTACCAGATATGCTCGGGGAGGACCTCTATTCGCAAGATCACCCGGCCGGTGGGGTTGCCGAACGAATTCCGCTCGACCTCCGCCTCGACCTCGATGCGATTGTCGCTCGTGGCCCCGATCAGGTTGCCGTTCGCGTCGTAGACGCGGAACCCGGGGTCCAGATCGGTGCCCGGCGCGAGCTCGACGTCAATGGGAACGGTGTCGCGTTGACCGTAGGGCTCCCAGTAATAGATGTAAGCTTCATAGTAATCGCGGTCGATACCTCCCACAATCTCCCCGTTAAGGACAAGCCTCGTCGCGGGCCCCAGGGGATTGCGGGTCGCGAACGTGTCGTTGTCGTCCTCCGTATGGAGTATCTCTTCGTATTCGTCAGCGTCTGACTCGACGTCGACCTCGGCGGGCTCGACGGTGAGTTGGTAGAATATCTGGTCGCTCAGCTGGCCCTCGGCCATGACGACTATCAGCAACTGGCCGTTCGAGTCAGAACCCACCTTGAACTCACCGATGCTGCCCCCCTTCTGGTATGCGCCCGAAATGGGATCGTAGGCCGCGATGCTCAGGTCCGCGTCCACCGTGACCGTGTAGAGGGTGTTTTTCTCCAGCCCCGACAGTCGGTACCAGTCCGGATTCCCGTTCATGTAGGTGGTCGGGGTGTCCCCGCCGCCGATAACGAACGTGGAGGCGCTGAACTGATCCGCGGTGGCTTGGGTGTTGTTACTCTCGGTTTCCTGGAACCTGGTCGGCTCGACCGGGGCGATCTGCAAGACGTACGTGCCGGCCTGGTGGTCTTCTCCAAACGGGGCGGGTGTGCTGGGATTGAAGTCGAAGTCAGGCACGGACGTGATCCCGACGTAGGCCCGGCCGCCACCATCGGCCGTCACCGTGATCGGCCCCTGAATAACATAGTTGAGCAGGTTACCGCCCGAATTGAACTCGCCCAGCACTTCCTGAGTGAGCGTCCCTCCAGAACGCCACACCTCGTACTCACCGCCGGGTGTCAGGTTCGAGAAGCTGAAGACATCCATGTCTTTGCTTCGGCCGTTCGTTTCCGTGACCTGCAACTCGCCGACGATCTGCGTCAGGCCGGTGCCGATCGGCGTCCAGCCGCCCGGGGGCGGGAAGTCGCCGGTAGGCTGGTCGCTCTCGTAGATCGTCAGCGGGGCGACCATGTTGTAAACGTGGATCTCATACGTCGACCGCCGCTGCGGCACGTGGTAATCCCCGGGCGAGGGCGGACCCGTGGACGTGATCGAGAAGTACACCGACCCATCAGGGGGCAGGTAGTCGCCTGGCAGCTCCAGTTTCAACAGCTCTCCCGGGGCCCCGGACATCGTCCAGCTCCCCTGCGTGTTCCCGAACTCGTCGTAGGCGGTCAGGATCGGGGCGATCACCAGGTCTTCGTCATCGTCGTAATCGATCTCCGTGATCTCAATAATCACGCGCACCGGCACTTCGTCGCCCACGCCCGCCAGGTGCCGGACCTCGTAGTAGTCGATGTCCTGGTAGAGGTGGATCGGGCGGATCTCGCCGGTGATCGCGGTGTGGTACAGGCGATCGGCCTCGGCAGGCATGCCTGTCGCCACGGGAGGGAAGATGTCCCTCATGGCAAACGTGTTATTGGTGTCAACGTCAGTGCTTTCTTCAAACTCCGCCGGATCGGGCAGGCTGATGTCCCACTCGGGATCACCATTGTTCAAGGTGCGGCTATTGGGGTTCCGATTGGTCCACCCATTCGACAGCGACAGGAGGCCCAGCTCGTCCATCCCCTGCATATCCCAGGTCTGCTCCTCGTAGACGATCATGGGGTGCTGATCGATGCCCAAGGCCAACTGCGGATGGGCGTAGGCCGTCTTGACTGCGGTATCGTTCGGCTGTTCAAACAGACGCGTGCCGTCTTGCTTCCTGATCATGACGGAGTCGCTGGTGTAGTCGGTCTGGTCTACCCAATTACCGGAACCCCACTCGAAGACGCGGATGTCGGTGAGCACGCTGCTTGGCTCCGGCGGCGCCCCACCTCCCATGGGCCGGTGGACCCAGCCACTGGAGTACGCCAGCCACACCTCCATGTCGGGCGTCAGCAGAAGGGAGGGGTCGAAGTCGAGGCCGCCCGAGAGTCCGGGACGTGGGGCCCTCGGCGGATTCATCTCGCTCCACTGTGACCCGCCCCATCGGGAAACGTTGATGTCGCTCCTGCCCGAGCCCTCATAGGGGTGTCGGCCGCCCTCGCTGAGGTACTGAATATGGGCCGTGTTGGGATGACCGACACCGCCGCTCCCGACCAGGTTCCACGGGCCGGTGCCCATGTTGTCGGTCACTGGCTGCCACGGGTCACCATTGACCGATATCTCAACGGTAGCCACGTCGTAAAGCCGGGGCTGCCCGTCCTCGGGGGCCTCCGCCGCGAGCCAGTAGTCGAAGGATAGGATGATCGGACCGGTCGTACCCGCCAGCGGGATCGACGGCGAGAGGAGATTGCCCGCGTTGCGGACCCCTCTGGTTTGCCAAGGGTCCCGATCAAACCACGAGCCGAGATTGTAGTTGAAGTCCAGCTCCCTGCCGTAGTAAGCGGCCCACCTGCCGGTAAGCGACCGGTGGTCCGACGTGTGCCAGAGGTTGGTCCCCGGAGCGCCCGCGTCATCCTCGACGTGGAAGTAGGCGGGATTGCTGCCGATGGGCGTGTCGAAGCTGGTGGCCCACACGTCGCCCTGGTCATCCGCAACCCTGAAGTCATCGATGTACCACCCTTCGGGGTTGTCGTCTGAATTGCCGTTGTCTCTGTCGTCGTGCTCGGTGTCAAAGTTGAATCGAACTTGAACCGTGTCGCCCGCACTCACCCCATAGGCGGACAGGTCCGAGGTGAACGTGACCCAGTTGACGGTCGGGACCACGTTTCGCCAGGCCAGGTACGTGTCGTCGCCCGGGCCCGCGATGATCTCGATCTGGTCCATCAGGTAGCCGTCCCAGACCGACTGGTCGGTCACGGCGGCGTACTTGTCGGCGCCCGAGGTCCCGTTGGCCACCCGCTCCCAAGCACCCGTGGACTCGTTATAGGCCAGCACCGTGATGGTGCTCTTTTCCATCACGCTGGCGTCGTCGGTATTGACGTAATCCAGATAGGCCAACACCGGCCGGCCGGTGGCCTCCGTCGCCAGACCGGGATCGGAGCCGAGCACCAGCTCGTCCCAACGGTACGTGTGGTTGATGATCTCATCGGTGTTGATGTCGATGACGGGCAGCGAACCCGGATCGCCGTACGGCACCCACCCGCCCAGGTACTCGTCGTAGGTCGAGACGCGGAGGAAGATCTCGTCGAGGATCCGCTCGGCCCAGGCCGCGATGATGTCGCCGTCGCCGTTGGTGGCCACCACCGGATCGCTGTTCCAGCGGATGTCGTTGTCGAGCCCGCCATACTCGCCGGACCCCTCGCCGTAGTTGACCCACTCCTCGTCGAGGACGTCCCACCGGTGGGCGAAGACCTCGTCATCCTGCGAGCCCAACGGCAGCCAGCCCGGATCCCATGGCCCGCCCCACCAGTCTTCATTAAGGTAGGTGTTTTCCCAGCCCCATCGCTCCGGCCATTCCTCGTCGACCCCGTAGACCAGCAGGGGCGAGCCGTCGTTCAGCTCGATGATCTCGGTGTTCTGGGTGAAGGTCACGCCGTGGTTGGGACTCTCGCCCAACCATCGCCATTCGGTCGTCCCGGCGTTGTCGTAGGCCTCCACCGCCCTGGAGTACCAGTTCCCCACATACCAGGAGCTCGACTCCGACCACGGCGGCGTGGTGTCGATGTCGAGGTCAAGTGGGGGGTCCTCCACGTGCGTGAGGCCGATCAACGGCAGCCCATCCGACCCGATGTCCAACGACACGTAGTCGTAGTATCCTCGCCCGCCGTCGGTGAGCCCCGCGGTAACGCCGCTGCCCGTGGCGGAATTCGTGCTGACCTCGTCATC
>CAYOGX010000354.1:0-5650 GCA_964403235.1 uncultured Planctomycetales bacterium
TGCCGGCCGACGTCGGCGAGGCGGCCATGCCCTGGCAGCGCGACGGACGGGCGTGGCACACGCGCGAGCGGCGCGACCGACAGGGCCAGCCAATCCAGTGGGACCCGGCTGCGCTGGAATTCGTCGTCGACCGAATCGCCGAGCTGGGCGGCGATCAATTCTCCGACCCGGATTGGAACCACCAGGCCCGGATCGAGATCAAGGCGCCCGGGTCGAAGGTGCCGTGGTTCCTGCACGCCCTGACCGGCGGGCAGTGGCTGTTGGATCTGAGTTTCCGCGTCCCGGCGCGCCGGTTCAAGCGAAACGAGCTGTCGGCGGGGCTGGGGCTCAAGACGCTCGACGAACGGACGGACCTGCCGATCTACGGGCAGTGGTCGCGTGTACACATTCGACGGGCCACGAACGAGATGGATCGGATCCGCATCCTGGTCCACGACCGGGCGGAGGTAGACACGCCGAAGTTCGATCGGTTTCTCCGCGACGCGGTCAAGGCCTATCTGGACTATGTCGCGACGCTCCAGGCCGATCCCGGTAAGGCCGAACCGTGGAAGACCGACGGCAAGCAGTGGCATCTGACCCAACGCAGAATGGTCCGTCGGCACAGAGCGGCCTGGCAGGGCACGACGCTGCCGCAATTGATCGGCGCAATGCGCAAGGCCGTCGGCAAGCTCGAGGTGGACTGGAACCACAAGATCGCAGTCGTGCTGAAGCACCCGGCCGTGTCCGGTTGGTGGTGCCGGATCATCACCGCCCACAGGGACCGCATCGGTTTGCAGTTCCGTGCCAAGCCGGGGCAGTTCACGCCGGCGATGATCGACCGGATCGGGCCCTCGCCGGTGATCAAGCGGAACGGCCGCGGTGGGGGCGACGAGATCTGGACCGGCGTGAAGGACATGCACCAGATCGACCCGCGGGCGTTCGGGTCGTTTCTCAAGGCCTATCACGCGGGCGCGTGCGAGGCGTTTCCCGCGGGGCACAAGCAACGGAAGAAGGGCCGGCGGTCATGACGCAACTGGTGCCCAACCGAATGCTGTTCCGGTTCGAGCTGCCGATCCAGCGGTTCGATCGTCCGCCGCGGATCGACGGGCGGCTGGCCGACTGGGACGACCGGTTCCGCCTGCCGCCGTTGGGCCGGATCGACGGGTCGACCGACTGGGGCGACGTCTACATCGGCTGGGACGACGCGGGTCTGTACGTCGCCTGCCGCGTGACGGGCAAGACCCGGCCGCTGCGCTGCGATCCGAAGCGGTTCTGGAAGGCCGACAATCTCCGCGTGATGACCGACATGCGCGACACGCGGAACATCCACCGCGCGTCGCGGTTCTGCCAGCACTTCTGTTTCCTGCCGATCGGGGGTAGTCGCAACGGGCAGGAGCCGGTGGCGGCGTCGGCCAAGGTCAACCGCGCGACCCAGCACGCGCCCATCGTCGCGCCGGGACGCATGCCCGTCGCCGCCGAGGTCACGCCAACCGGCTACGCGCTCGAGGCCCACATCCCTGCCGATTGCCTGGTCGGGTTCGATCCGGTCGACAATCCACGGATCGGGCTGTACACCATGCTTGAGGACGCCGACCACGGCCAGCAGTATTTGACGGTGGGCGACGATATGCCATGGTGGGTCGACCCGTCGCTCTGGGCGACGGGGGTGTTGGCGCCGTAAATGGTTCGGATAACGGGACTTTAACGGCCTTGAGCCCTGCGGCCCGTCGCGAGGAGCGCTCGAGGCCGTCCGGCAACGGGACCCAGCCCAACTGGACATAGGCGCCCCGGAAACAGGAGAATCTTTGTGTGCCGGTCCGCAAAAAACTGCTTTACGGGCGCGGACGAACCGATATAATGCCCAAACACTGCCAGACAGGCGCGTGTTGGGAGGTACGCTATGAACGGGCTGTACGTGAAGCTGACCGGGTTGACGCTTGCGGCGCTGCCGTTGCTCGACATTGACATTCTGGACTACGTCCGGAGCCTGGAGTTCCGGGCGATGCTCTCTCAGTATGTGCTGACGCCGTTGTTGACCGGATTGTCGGACGCGGCCGTCCTGGCGCTGATGAATCGTCTCTTCGGTGTGATCTAGGCCTGACGACACGCGCAGGGATACCTGCCCCAAGATCGAAGGCTTGAGATATCAGCAGGGCGTCGGTGTTCTACGGCCGGCGCCCTTTGTTTTGGCATGCTCGACGACGGTGTGGATCGATGATCTACCAGAATCCGTTTGCACTGCCCGGACGGTTCTACCGCGGCAATACGCATACCCATAGCACGCAGTCCGACGGCGTCTTGACGCTCGAAGGCCGCTTCGCCGCCTACCGCGACCGCGGTTATGACTTCTTGGTGATGACGGACCATTTCGAGGTCAGCGAGGTAGACGGCTACAGCCGCGAGGGGTTCCTGGCGATCTCGGGCATCGAGCTTCATCCGTACAACCCCTACGGGGGTGAGCGGTACCACTTCGTCGGGATCGGTGTGACCCGGCTGATCGATTCCGAAACGATGACCCCCAACGACGTGCTCGCCGCCGTGAACGAGCAAGGCGGGTTGGCCGTGTTGGCGCACCCGTATTGGTCCGGTCATACCTTGAGCGATTACGTCGATCTGCGTGGCTACATCGGCCTGGAGGTCTACAACACCACGTGCTGCGTCAGCATCGGCAAGGGGTTCAGCGAGACGCACTGGGACGACCTGCTGGACCGCGTGGGTCCGGTAGTCGGGCTGGCGGTGGATGACACGCACAAAGAGACGTCGGACGCCTACCAGGGGTGGGTGATGGTCAAGGCAACAGAGCTGAGCGTGCCGGCGATCCTCGAGGCCCTGCGCAGCGGCGCGTTCTACTCGACGCAGGGCCCGGAGATCCGCGACCTGCGCGTCGAGCCGACCCACGAAGGCCCGTGTCTTCGGGTCGAGACGTCACCGACCAAGCGGGTCGTATTCAAGGCGCGGGCGTCGAGCGGGTCGTGTATCGACGCGTCCGACGGGCAGCTTGTCGAGCGAGCCGAATGCGTCATGCGAGCCGAGCACCGCTACCTCCGCGTCGAGGTGACGGCCGCCGACGGGACCAAGGCCTGGTCGAACCCGTTCTACGTGAGCGACTATCTACAGGGATAGCCCGAGAACGTCATGACATCGTACGAGCGTTTTCGATGTCGTCTGAGAGGCCAGCCGGTCGACCGCGCGCCGAATTTCGACATCATGATGGTCTTCGCGGCGCACTACGTTCGTCAGCCGCTGTCGGCCTACTACCAGGACTACCGGGTCCTGTGCGAGGCGAACCTGGTGGTCCAGGAGGTGTTCGATCTGGACATCGTGCAGGCGATCTCGGACCCGTATCGGGAGACGGCGGATTTCGGCGCGACGATCCGGTTGCCCCACGACGGGCTTCCGATCTGCGAAGAGCCGTTGCTGACCGACCCGGAGGCGTTGAGCGATCTGCGCCCGCCTGACCCGTGGTCCGGCGGGCGGATGACCGATCGCGTGCAGGCCGTCCGGCGGTTCCGGCGTTCCGTTGGCGGCGAGGTCCCCATCATGGGTTGGGTGGAGGGGGCGTTGGCCGAGGCCGCCGACCTCCGCGGCGTGCTGGATCTGATGACCGACCTGTACGACCGGCCCGAGTGGGTGCACGAGCTGCTGGAGCTGTGCACACGCGTGTCCATCGGGTTCGCCAAGGCCCAGGTCGAAGCGGGGGCCGACATCGTCGGCCTGGGCGACGCGATCGCGTCCCAGATCGGACCGGCGTTCTATCGCGAGTTCGGCCTGCCGTACGAGAAGCGGATCTACGAGGCGATCCGCCAGGCCGGCGCGGTCGGGCGGCTGCACATCTGCGGCGACACGACACTGCTGCTGGACGACATGGGCGACAGCGGGGCCGACATCATCGACCTGGACTGGATGGTCGACATGGCCCACGCCGCGCGCGTCATCGGCGACCGGGCGGTCCTGTGCGGCAATTTCGACCCGGTCGCGGTCATGCTCCAATCCAGGCCGGATCAAGTGGAACGGGCTACGTTGGAGTGCCTCCGGCTGGGCGGCTCGCGGTGCTTCAGCGCCGCGGGGTGCGAGATCCCGGACGGCACGCCGACCGAGAACCTGCTCGCCCAGGCGACCGCGCTCCAGCGGGCCGGCGGCGACCAGGATTGAATTGCCGGGCGGCCCATCGCCGGGTATACTGATTGCGTTATGTCCAACACCACGCGGAAACCGACGACGGCGGCACGATTGCTGGCGGCGGTGTGTACGTGCTGCCCGTTCTGCATCACCAGACGTCAATGGCCCGACTCGGCCTACGGCCGATTCATGAAACACATCGAGCGCGCCTGTCCCTTCTGCCGCGCGTACGACCGATTGCACCCCGACGAACAAGCCGGGACGTAGGTTGACGGTCTGCCACACTGCGTTCGTAGCGCTGGCAATGCGTGGTCGGTGTGGGTACACTTGTCGGCCCTGAACGGTGTGGGTCAGGGGGGTGGTTCCAGGGAGATCGCGGAGATGGCCGATTACGGTGCGATGGTCATCGGACCCGGATGGGTGGCCGGTGAGCACATCAAGGGATACTGTCAGGACCCGCGGAGTGAGATCCGCGCGATCGTGGGGATGGTGCCGGAGGACAAGGCCCGGGCGGAGCAATACATGGCCATGCACGGGTTCAAGGCCGACTACTACGAGGACCTGGACGAGGCCCTGGCCCGCGACGACGTCCAGCTCGTCAGCGTGTGCACGATCAACTTCCTGCACTACGAACAAACATTGGCATGCATCCAGGCCGGCAAGAACGTCCTGTGCGAAAAGCCCCTGTGCTTCACGCTCGATGAGGTCCGCGACCTGGTAGCGGCCGAGAAGAAGCACGGGGTCAAGACGCAGGTGGGGCACGTCTGCCGGTGGTATCCTGCCGTGGTGGGGTTGAAGAACTTCGTCGACGCCGGCGGGATCGGTGACGTGTTCTACGTCGAGTCTGACTACTGGCACGACATCCACGGGACGTGGAAGGTCGCCGCCAAGACCGGCGGCAGCGCGCTGACGATGGGCGGCATCCACGCGGTCGACATGATCCGCTGGATGGCGGGCGAGGAGCACGAGGTGGTGGAGGTGTCGGCGTTCAGCCAGCCGGCGCGGTGGCGGCCGGAGTTCGAATACGATCCGACCGTCGCGTTCATCTGCAAGTTCGAAAACGGCACGATCGGGCGGGTGAGCACGTCGCTGGAGTGTAACATGCCGTACGTGTTCCACCTGCAAGTGAACGGCACGAAGGGGTGCATCCGAAACAACGGGATCTATTCGTCGACGATGTTTCCCGAGTCGGGCGGGTTCATGGGCATCCCGGCGACGTATCCAGACGACTGGAACGTGAGCCATCACCCGTTCCCCGAGGAGGTGAGCTACTTCATCGACTGCGTGGCCAACGACACGGAGTCGCACGTGAGCATCGGCCGGGCGAGCAAGACGTATGAGCTGACGTTCGCGGCCGAGCTGGCCGCGGCCGAGGGCCGTGTGGTCAAGCTGCCGCTGTTGTAGGCAAGCGTACAAACGACACATGCCGCCGTGCAGGCGGCCGGGCAAAACGATTCGAGGGACCCAACCATGGCGATCATCAGCGCATTCGCCGACGAGATCGATGCCGATCCCAAGGTCCAGATGGACACGTTGGCAGCCCACGGCGTGA
>CAYOGX010000355.1:0-5648 GCA_964403235.1 uncultured Planctomycetales bacterium
CCAGTAGCGCTCGAACTCGTCGCCGGTCAGGTGGTAGCCGAACTGCTCGGACAGGTAGAGGTTGTCCTCGAAGTCCTTCACGATCCAGGCCGACAGCCGATCGCGCGGGTCGAGCGCGCCGCACCGGACCAGGTGGATCGCGCCCTCGAGCGTCTCGGTAATCCAGCCGAACGACCGACCGCGACGGTGCACGTCGGCCGGCACGTGCGGGATCCAGCGCCCGTCACGCAGGCGCACGACGGGCGAGCGTCGCATCGCCTCGCCGAACGCGGTCAGCAAGTCCTTGCGGTAGGCCTCGGCCTGCCGGCCAAGCCGCTGGCCCTCGGGATGGCCCGCGTCGGCGAGCGCGGCGGCTGCGTTCCGCATCCCCCACCAACTGTACACGTTCGTCGACAGCCAGCATCGCCAATCCCCGATGTCCTCGAGCCGCCCCGGCGGCAGCAGCCCCCGCTCGATCGCACGGATCGGCAGCCGCTCGCCCTCGGCGACCGTCCGGGCGCGCTCCTTGATGATCCAGTCGCAGGCCTTGACGATATGCGGCGCGGCCCGTGCCAACCATCCCCTGTCGCGCGTGTACCAGTAGTGCTCGCCGAGACACCAGAGCACCCACCCGTGGTGCTGGTTGTACCCGCCCGCCTCGTACCCGCCCGCGCCGTAGAACTGTCCGTCGGTCGTCGAAAAATCACCTGGCAACCCGACCGTGCCTTGATAATGCAGCCAGGTTTGCAGCGCCCGCTCGGCCGGCTCATGGTACCCACGCCGATCCAGGTCGCTGATCATCATGCACGACTCGTTGCTGAACACGCCGTAGCTGAACGTACCGACCTTGGCCATGTAGCGATCGCTGTTACCCACCTCACGCTCGGTGTTGATCAACAGATGAGAGACGTGGGCCTTGTAGAAGTCGTTGATCATCGGCTCGGGGGTCCTGATCTGCGCGCCGGCGTCGATGCGCCCCTGCCAGTACGCGCGAACGGCGCGGAACCCCTCCTCGAAATCGAGCGACCGAAGGCGCGCCTCTTCTCTCTCCGTATCCAGCGTGATGTAGGGGATGACCACGTCAAGCGTCACTTTCGGGGCGTCAGCGGTCAACTTCGCCCGGTACGCGATCCGTCCCTCCTGGTCCGCCAACGAGTATCGGTCCGGCGGGTCCGGCGAGCGGACGAGCATCCGCGGGATCTTCGTGTCTCCACCCCCGGCGACCCGGACCAGGCCCCTGTCCAAGATGAGTTGCTTGTCGCCTCGACGGTGCGATACCGTCAGATCCAGGCCGGCCTCAGCCTCGGGTCGGTCAATGACCTCCATGTCCACCCGGGCCATCAAGACAAGCGTGTCATCGCCCCAGATCCTGCCGCCTGCGTCGGGCACGCCCATCAAGGGAATGACGAAGGCCGTCTGACGATAACGCACCCCCGTTCGTTCCCACACGGCGACGACCATCGGCAGGCAGCCGTCCACGCAATGGCGATCGATCGGGCGCGAATCGGGCAGCCCGAGCCGATACACGATCTTGTCGCCGTCCCACTTGCAGCGGTCGGTATCCTTGCCGCGTATCCGCGCGAGCCAGTTGTTGCGGCAGAAGACACTGCCGTCGGCCTCCACGCCGAAGTGCTGGCGCCCGCCCTCGAAACTCAACGGAATGTAATGGTGATCCTTGAGCGGCGTGTCGTCCCAAGCCTGCGTGAGGGTCTGCTCGGGAGCGTCGAACACCCGCGTATAGAGGTCCTTGTCCTTGCCTTCGCGCCAGTCCCGATCCGCCGATTCGTACGTCACGTCCTCGCCCGCCCGGCGGATCAGCACGCCGAAATCCGGAATGAAGATGTGCTTCCATCTCAGCAGGTCCGCCGGCGCGAACGAAAACGTCTCCGCCGATGCACGCACGGTTACGACCGTCTCATCGAACGAATTCTGGCCTTTCGTTTCCGCGTAGTGGATCCTGGCACGGATGCCGTCTAGTCGGTCGCGAACCCTCGACCGCCAGGTATTGTCCCGATCGACCTCAACCGCGCTGGTGTCTACGATCCGCTCGACGCCCTCGACGCTGCCGTTGAAGACTTCGAGCCGGCCGTCCCACACCTGTTCCTTCTGGGCCGTCGCGCCCCATTGGATCTCGACGTCAAGCGGCCGCCACACCGAATCGGTGTAGACCTTCAGCGATTTCACCTTGCCAAGTGGGGTGTCAGCGGCGATCCGTAGCTTCAGCGTCGACCGGTAGGTGGCCGCGAAATCCTTCAGGTTACTGAACTCCTTGGCATTGATCGGATCGAATGTGAAGATGTAGGTGGCACCATCGACCTTCAGCTTCGTGTCGGCCGTCTGCCACTTCCCCTGAAACCAGTCGCCAGCGTCCAGCCACCCGGAACCGCCCGCGCCTGACGGTCGGTCTCGCGGGATTCGCCGATGCGGCCACTGCGACTGCCAGTAGTCCACCCGGACCGTTTGGCGCTTCGGCGCGGCAGCGGCATCGGTGAAGACCGCAACCACGCGGAACACGTCTCGCGGATCTTCCCAGATCACGCCGTAGTCTCTCCCCTGGTCGTCCCACGTCATCATCTGGCCGAACGGCACGATGTCCACCGCTTGGTTCTCCTGCGCGGGCGAGTCCTGTCCAGCAGGACCGCCAAGGAAGAGAACGACAGACAAGCAAACGACAACAGGCATGGCCCGTTCCCTCGGGGCAGGATCGCGCCAACGGCGCCTCGGGCACTTTATGCGAGTCGGGAAGATGATACGCAGGCGATGGGCGCTTGGCAAACGCCCCGATTTGCCGGATTGGCACACCGGCCCAGGCAGCTGCTGTCCCCCGGTTGCGTGCGGCGTCCGCGAGCACGCCGCGCATTCCGTAGCGCAGGCCTCCCTGCCTGCAACCGGCTCCGAACCGCCCGGCGTCTCCGTTGCTCCTGCAGGCTGAACGCCCGCGGTCCCCAATCCCAGCGTCGTACCGGTTGCGGACGGAACACGTGGCCGCCCCGCCCGGCAGGAGTCCCGATTAAAGGGGGGTCGTAGCGGTCTCGTCGCGCGGTGGGGCGGGTATGTCTCGACGGCCGTGGTCCTCGTGGGCGATCCCCACGATCAACGCCACGCCGCACGCCATGATCGTCACCAGGACCTGCTCGCTCATGTGCAGTCCCACTTGGGCGGCGTACGCGCAGATGACCGTGGCGACCGCAACGCGAACCTTGCGCGACTTCAACGGCCGACCGAGAAGGCGAGCGACTTCGATGAGCTTATGCATGGTCAGGACTCCTGCCGGCGCGGGGACGGCCTCGTGCCGTCCAGGTCCGGGTTATCCCCGGTCGCCGCGTCGAAACGGCGACCGTCTCGATGCCACAGGTAGTAGACCGGACGCGACCAGGCGAGCTGACGAAACGTCTGTGCCAACAGCCGCGGCGATTGCCCGACCACCCGGTCACGCTTGACCCCCGTCGTCGCCTGATACCAGCGACGGACCACGTCGGCCACCGCGTTGCGGATCTCCCGCCGCCGGCGTACCTGACGCTCGAAGTCCGGTCCCAGCGGGTCCGCGCCATGTTGACGCAACCAACTGAGCAGTCGTTCCTGTCCCGGAGGCGCGGCACAAACACCGATTCGCTGCATGCCCGCCTTCTCGAAAACGGGGTTGATCCGACCCATCGTCGCCAGGCATTCCACGCAGGGCACACCCGCCATCGGCAACGTCTTTCGCATCAACCAGTGACCCACGCCGCAGCCGCGGATGTCCGGATGGATCACCAATCGACGGAGGATCCGCAGCTCCCGATTCAGCCGCCGAGGGTTCCGACGAAAGCGCCCCCGGGTCGCCCGGTTCCGAAGATTCAGCTCCAACGGCCCGTGGGCGTACACCGCGATGCCTAAGGGTTCGCCGCCCACGCCCTCGCGAAGCACGAACACCCGATCGACGAATCCCAATTCGTCCCGATGCCGATAGTGCATGGGCGCGAACACCTCGTAATCGGCCTTGGCGCCCCGCTCGACGCAGAAACGCCTGGCGATGCTGAGCGGCCTGTTCTCAGGCTGATGTCGCGTCAGACGATGCTGCCCTCCCCCCACGAGCTGCACCACGATGTCGGGTTGGAGATCCCGGGCCAGATCGTCATGCGACGTGGCGATCACGACCATCATGCCGCGACGCCTCGCCAACTTGCCCAGGTTGTGGGCAATCGCCTTGGCGACCCGTCGATGTAGGATCGAACCGAACTCGTCGCATAACAACGGGGCGCTCGGATCACGACCGCGAAGGTGCAGACTGACGGCCCGTGCCAATCGCGCGCGAAAACGCTCGCCGTCCGAAAGCTCGCCGTACCCTCGAATCCACAGGCGCGGCTCACCGAGCCCACACGCGGTCAGTATCGACAACGCGTTGCTTAACGTCTGTCGCCGCGCCACCGCATCCACGATCGCGGGCCCGCGCGGAAATCGCACCGCGCCGACGTGCCGGGCCTCAGGACACCGTCTGGCCAGCACGTCCAGAAACGACGTCTTGCCCACCCCCGACGCGCCGACGACGGCGACCACACTGCCGGCGCGGATCGGCAGCGAGACCCGGCGGACCATGTCCACCGGGTCGACCTCCGGGCAAATGCCGAAACGCAGGCAGACCTCCGCCAGCCGTGCTGACCAGGGACTCGTCGTCTGGTTCCGCGAGACGTCCACCCGGATGGTCGCTCCGTTCCTCGCAGTCGCCTCCGTCATCATGATCCGTTCGCCTGCACGGGTCCTACCGCCCTTGAGGCAAGAGCGCGCGACCGGACCTCGGGTCCGGAGGCGTTCCCTCTGCGGCACGTGGCCTGTTCGACGGTCGAGGGCATAAGGGGCCCACCGTTCGGTCGGGCGCCTGATCTGGATCGGCAACCGGCGTCCGCCATACCCCAACATTAACCGAATATTGCGCAACGTCAAGTAGTTGGCAATAGAAATTGCGCGGTGCGTTCTCCCAATCCTTGCAGGGCAAGATTGCAAGGTCATGTAAAAGCAGTGGTTACAGACGAAGGCGGCCGAACCGGCCTCTTCGGGAAAATTGTTCGGGTCATATGGCAATAATGCCACCACGGAGCCAAGACATGACACGGCCTCTAACCAAATGGATAGGATATCTCGTTATCGTGAATGCAACTGCTTGTCTAAACGTTGCCTAGACATGCTTATATTGTAGATTATGTCTGTGGAAATTATCCCCCTACTGCACCACACGGCTTGCGGTGTCGTGCGGCTCAGGCAATGGAATATTGCGCTGGGACGGCCCTGTCCCGGTGACACCCGCCAACGCAACCTGGCCGCGGCCAGCGGGAATTACGTGTCCGGGCGTTGACAGCCCCGCTGCCAGGAGATCTCCTGTAGGGGGGCGTGTGATGGATTCCATTCAACTCGTATTGCTCGAGAGCCCCCTGCTGCTACTGGCGGGGATGGTCCTACTCGAGGCAGTCCTGGCTACCTGCTGGTGGTTCAGGCCCGGCCGGGTCACGTCGTGGCTGGTCGTGGGCGGGCTCCTCTTGAGCACCGTCCTGCTCATCGTGCAGCACCTGGTGGTCACCGACCGAGAGCAGATCGAGCAGATCCTCGAGACGCTCGCCCTCGCCGTCGACTGCGAGGACGTGGAGACGATCGCGTCCGCCCTCGACGAGGACTATCAGGCCGACGGGCGCGTCGTC
>CAYOGX010000356.1:0-5645 GCA_964403235.1 uncultured Planctomycetales bacterium
ACGTTCGACGTGCCGGCGCATGGCGAGTGGCTCGCCAGCTTCGACGCCGTGCCGAACCAGGCGATTCGCGTCGGCCGGCGGGCGTATGGGCTGCAATTCCATATCGAGCTCGACCGCCGCCTTCTCGATCTGTGGATGACCGTCGCACCGGAAGAACGCGATGACCTCGATGAGCAGACCATCCAACGCATCACCGCGACGTTCAACCGGCATCAAGACGATCTGAACCGGCAGGCGGACACCATCGTCCGGAACCTCTACCGCATCGCGTGCGAACTCTAACCGCGCATGCTGGACGGGCTCGCGCGACGCGCTACGTCTTCTTCGTCCCGAACAGCTCGTCCTCGTAGGGCACGGGTAGGGGTCTGCCCTTGGCGCTGGATTGCTCGGCCAGGCTGAGCACGCCGATGACGCGGCGGGCGGACTCGGGCGTGACTTCGAGCGGGTCGTCGAGGATCAGGTGGTCGGCCAGGGCGCGGTAGTAACCGTGCCAATCGCCCTCGACATAGGGCACGAGGCTCTCGACCCGCCGGCCGTCGGGCTGAACCTGGACCAGCTTGATCGTGTCGTTCTCGCCCATCGTGATGCCGCCGCGCGTGCCGAGGATCCGCCACTTGGATTTGCCGACGGCGGCGATGCTCGACTGCTCGAACGTGGCCATCACGCCGCCCTCGAACCGGATGCACGCCCAGCAGTGGTCCTCGTTGGTCACCTGGTGCCAGACCCGCTTGGGCGGGAAGAACCCGTAGATGCTCTCGATCCGGCGCGGAACCAGGTTGAGGATCCAATCAATGAAGTGCGCGCCCCAGTCGTAAAAGGCCCCGCCGCTAATGGCCTTGCTGCTCCGCCACCAGTCGCCGGGATAGCCGTAACCGCCCGCGTTGGCCTCGACCTGGAACACCTCGCCGATCGCGCCGTCGTCGATCAGTCCCTTGATGGTCAGGAAGTCGGCGTCGCGACGGCGGTTGTGGAACACCGAGCAGACCGTCCCCGCCCGGCGGGCGGCGCGGATCATGTCGGTCGCTTCCTTGACCGTCAGACAAAAGGGCTTCTCGGAGACGACGTGTCGGCCTCCCTTGCTGCACTGGATCGCCAGCGGGGCGTGCGTGTCGTGCGGCGTGACCAGGACGCACAGCTCGACCTCGTCGTCCTCGAGCATCTTGTCGAGCGACGTGTAGGTCTTGACGCCCGGGAAATCGTCCTCAGCCAACTCGAGCCGGGACTCGACCACGTCGCAGACAGCCACCGCGTCAAGGCCCTGGCACTGATTGATCGACTCGGCGTGGTGCTTACCCATGCTAAACGCCCCGCCGTAGCCGACGATGCCGCAGCCGATCGAGCGCTCGAAGACGTCCGTCTCGCCGCACACCCACCGAAGCTGCCGGACGACCTGCGACTGGAAGGCCGGATGACCGAACGCCCGTTCGTCGTGGCCCAAGGCCAGGTAGCCCACGCGCCCGTTGCTCTGGGTCCGCGTATAGGCCATCGGGTGGGCGACGTTGCGCCAATAGGCCTGCAAGTACGGCTCGAAGTCGGCGTGCTGCTTGAGGATGTAGAACTCGTCGGTGATGCGGAACTTCTGAACGCGGGCCGCCAGCGGGTGGGTGTCGTCGCTGACCGTCACGTCGAAATCCAAGACCGGGCCGTGATCGATGAACTGGCTGCCGATCAGCTTCATGTACCCCTTGTTCCTGGTAAAAGAGTCGCTGCCGCAATGGATGCCGACCAACCCGCCGCCCTTCTCGACGAAGTCGACCACGCCCTTCTCCTGCTTGGGCGTGAGTTGACCGCCCTGGGCGTACACGACCAGGGCCGCGTACCGACTTCGCGGCAGCGACGCCAACGCGTTTCGATCCGTCGTGCGCGTCACGTCGAACCGACCCGTCGCGTTCAAGAACGTCTCGAGAATCTCACCGCACTCGTCGAACGGATGGTACTTGCCGCCGAGAAGAACCAGCACCTTCTTGCGAGCCATTCCACGCTCCTGTGACATGAATCCCTGATCGCGCCCGGCAGACGGACCGGGCACCCTTCGGCCAACCGGGCCGTCATCCTAGGCCAGATCGCCCCGTCCTGCCAGCGTGTTCGTCAGAACGCCAAGACGCGCATGCCCCAAACACGATGGCGGAGGGACTGTCCGGCAGGCCCCGGCGGTTTGGACGATGGGGACCTCATGCCCGGCTCGCCATCGTGTCGCTTGCCGGGGCGGGTATCAAGGTCTACGATGGGCCCCGGGATTCGTTGGGTTGGATCAAGACAGATGGCCCTCCAGGTGATCGAGCTATCCGGTTCGCCTCGCCAAATGGGCCGGGCCCACGGCGAGCAGTTCCGAGACGCCATCCACGACTTTGCCGCGCGGCGGTTGGACGCCTGCGCCCAACAGGCAACGTCCGCGGGTTGGCCCGATCCCCGGGCGGACGTGCTTGGATTCTGCGAATCCGCCCTGATCGAGCACGAACGCTTCGCGCCGGCCGTCTACGAGGAATTCCGCGGCATCGCCGAGGGGGCCGACATCGGCCTCGATCGGCTGATGATGTGCAACGGCCTGACGGACATCATCGACGTGTTCGCCGCCCCCCCGGACCCCTCGGCCGGCTGCACCGCCTGGCTGGCAGCGCCCGAGGCCACCGCCGACGGGTTCGTCCTGGCCGGACAGACCTGGGACATGCACCCCTGGGCCGAGCCCTTCGTCGTGGCGTTCCGTCGTCGGCCCGATGACGCGCCGGCCAGTGTCACCCTGACCACGACGGGGTGCCTGTCACTGATCGGGGTGAACGAGGCCGGCATCGCCGTCGGCAACAACAACCTCCAGCCGACCGACGCACGCGCCGGCGTGATGTACCTGGCCATCATCCATCAGGTCCTGGCCCAGTCGTCGTTGGCGTCGGCCGTCAACGTCATTACGACAGCCACGCGGATGAGCGGCCACAACTACTACCTGGCCGGACCCGACGGCGAGATCGTCGACGTCGAGACCACCGCCACCCGTAGCGAGGTCATCACCCCTGGCGGGGCCATCTACGCCCACTCGAACCACTACCTCCTGCCCGAACTGGCCAAACTCGAGGCCAAGGACCCCGACCGCTCGACCCTCTATCGCCTCGAACGGATGGGCCAGCTCCTCCACACCCGGGTGGGCGAGCTGACGGTCGAATCGATCATCGAGGCGATGTCGGACCGGACCGGCCAGAGGGACTGCCGGATCTGCCGTACGGACCCGGCGGACCCGGCGGGGACATGTGCGGCCGCGATCCTGAGCCCCCAGCAGGGGCGGGTGTGGGCCGCCCAGGGGGCCCCGTCCCGGAACGCCCTCAATCCAATAGATCTGTAGCGTGATCGTCCGGATAGTGGTCGCCTCCGCGAGCTTCCGGTGGAAATGGGAGGTCCGATCGGCTGGCGCCCGGGCCCGATTTGAACCGGGTCCGGCTGTAAGTATGTATGCGGTTAAAGGTTACAAGAGGTGATGGCCGATGAAGACGCAGGTGCGGTCTCGGGTCGGCGGCCCGGTCCCCGGGCCACGTTGACTTGCCCAAACAGCGTGCCTAGGATGAATTGGGAGTGGCCCAGGGGGGATTTACGGGAAGGTACACTCACGGATCGCCCTCGATCTACCTCGGCTGTAACCGAGATCGTGGAGAGTCGTCACTTGGGGAGGACGTTGTATGAAGCTCGCCCGTCTCAACGGTCGGTCGCGGCGCGCGTGTCTGTTCGTCTGCGTCGCGGTGGGGCTCGTCTATGCCGTCGGCCCGATCGGCTGTACGGTCACCGATCAGGTCTTGCCCGGTAGGGACCAGGCTCAGCAGAAACCGGGCCCGGTGGTGGTCATCAACGCACCGACCATCGATGCCGACGTACGACTAGGCCAGCAGGTCGTGGTGGCCTACGACGCACCCGTCGAGGAGGGCGGGTCGCTGACGCTCAGTTTGTACTATGACGTCGACGGCCAGGCCGACACCGTCGACGACATGCTGGTCGCCAGCGGGTTGCCGACGGGCAACACCTACTACACACTCGACACCTCGATCTTCCCAGACGCCGGGCGGTATTCCCTTTTCATGGTGGCCGTCGACGGGAGTGGCGACCGCTCCGTCACGTATGCCGGGGGCAGAATAAACGCCATTGCGGCGCGGCGGTTCGAGTTTAACAAGCCGGCCCGAGACACGTTCACCGCCACTGGCGCAACGGTGACGATCCAATTCACCAGCAGCGAGATGGTCAACTACGTCCTGTTCTACGAGAGCGCGACCGCGACGGGCCAACGCTCCGGCGCCCAGACGACCATCTCCAGCGGCTCGGGTCAGAACGTGACCCGGCCCTGGCTGCTGGCCAATATCGCGCCAGGGACGTACTTCGTGGGCGCGGAGATTCACGACACGCTCGGTCAGACCGAAACCATCTACGCGTTGGGCAAGGTCATCGTCAACGACTCCCCGATCGTTCAGGTGACGTATCCGGACGCGAACCTGCAAGTCTACCGGGGCGAGAGGGTTCCCATCCGATTCGAGGTCACCGACCCCGACACCGATGTGGACGTCGTCGTCTTCTTCGATGCCGACCGCGTTCCCGGCAACGGCAACGAGAAGGACGTCGGCCCGCCGTTCTCCAAGCCGACCGGCCCGGTCCAGCAGAACCTGGACACGTCCGGGCTCACGCCGGGCTTGTACTTTCTCGGCGTGTCGGCCAACGATGGTTACAACACCGAGGTGACCGTCTACGCGCCCGGCCGGGTGCAGGTGTTTGACACCAACATCGGGTTACAGTTCCTCGAGCCGACCGGTCCGCAGGTGACCATCGCCCCGGGAGACGCCTTGACCATCAGTTGGCAAGTGACCGCGCCTGCCAACAAGGGCACGTTGAACCTGTGGTTGATCGACCTGGCGACCGGCGGCCGGACCCCCCTTCTGCCCGGCGCCGCGCCCCTTGCTCCCGACACCACGATCTTCGACACCAGCCTCTTTTCGCTGACCGAGGGGGGGATGTATCAGCTCCTGCTCGAGGGGAAGCCCGAACCCGCCATCGACGGCTCGCTCACGCTCAACCCCGTCGAGGTCCCCGGCCCGATGGTCGAGGTCAGGAGCAGCGCGGGGATCAGGCTGCTCGAGCCCCCGGAGAGCCGGACGCTCGGCACGGGAGACACGCTTTACCTCCAGTGGGAGGCGATCGGCCTCAAGAGCCAGCTCAACCAGATTACCGCGCAGATATACCTCGACGGAGATACCGTGGCGTTGAACGGCAACGAGATCGCGCTGGTGCCCGTCACCGTCACGCCCACGAGCACGACAGGCACCTTCCGATTCTCCACGACGTTGGACCCCGCCACGACGATGGTGCCCTTCGGAAGCTACTACGTGTATCTGTCCATCAACGACGGCGGTACGGTCATCGACGCCCACGCCCTTTCGGGGGTGTCATCGCCGTCCTTCCTCCTCATCACTGAGAAGCCGCGGGTGACGGGCACGTACTGGGCAGGTGACGCGGGCAAGGACCTGGACGGTGACGGTCGGCCTGACAGCATCATCTACGCGGGATTCGACTTCTACGATAGCGCCGGCAGCCTGGTGGCCCCGTTGGGGGATTTCGACGCGGACGGGTACGGCGATTTCCTGATCGTGGCCCAGTTCGCCAAGCCGTTCCGGGCCGCGCCG
>CAYOGX010000357.1:0-5608 GCA_964403235.1 uncultured Planctomycetales bacterium
GACCGGCCAACAGCACGACATCGTGATGGCCTGACAGGATCGCAGCCGTCGCGTAGTAAACCCCCTGCGCCCCGTCGGCGGCGACCTTCTCCTCGCTCTGGAAATGCGCGCCGACGACGTCGGTGATCGCGCTGTTCGAGATTGTTCGTGCGTCGAACACGTCGTCGGAGACGGTGACGGCCGCCTCGATGCCCCCCCCGCCGAAGTCCAGACCCGTCTGCCGGCGGACCGCGTCGACCACCTCCCAGACCATGCCCTGCACCCGAACGTCCCACTTGTTGGTTTCGAACTGGGTCTGTGCCACCGCGCAGATCGCCACACGCTCAGTCACCGTAGTCACCTCCCTGCTCGGGCCAGGCCGACTGTTGGGCCGTCCAAGTATAGCAGATCCGGGCCTCGCCGTTCTTGATCGCCCGGAGGATGGCGTCGCGGTCCTTGTCGCAGTCCACCTCGACCCACGCCCGGCCGCAGCACGCGCGGGTGTGCGAATCGTCACACGCGATTTTGGGATGGGGGATCTCGTCGACGTCGTACTCGGGCGTGTAGTAGCCCCTCAAGGTCACCTCCACGGCGTGGATCGGCATGGACCGCTCGATTTCGTTGATGCGGTCGACGACCTCCTCGACGGTGAACCCGTGTTGGGCCGGATGGCTGAAGACATTGAGCTGCTCGCGGTCTCCGGTGATCTGGATGACGTGGACGTAGCCATGGGCGAAGACGCTTTTCTCGACGCCCTTGAATACGAGCATCCCTTCGAATTCGTCGGGCACGTTTGCGCGCTGGTAGGCGCCGGGCGTCATGAGGAAGTCGTGGTCGGTCAAGGCGACGAAGTCGAATCCGAGATCACGGTAGACGCGAAGGACCGCCTCGGGCGACAGGTCGCCGTCGCTGCACGTGGTGTGGGTGTGGAGAGCGCCTTTGAGCATGGGTCAGTTGCGTGCGGGATCGCGTACGATTCACTCCGACGGCGACGACGTGTCGCGCATCATGTACATGACCTTCCACTGTCCTTCCTGGCAGATTTCGTTGCGGTGGTTGATGACCTTCGCGTCGAAGGTGACGATGCCCAGCCCGGGCTTGGACGTGGTCCGCTTGGCGGCGACTGTTTGCTGGAGGTAGATCGTATCGCCAATGAGGACGGGGTTGCGGAAGTCCCAGGTCATGCCGAGGAAGGCGACGATTTGATGTTGCTCAGCCCCGGGGCAGCGAGCGCCCAGGCCCGAAGCAATCGACAGGCCCAGCAGGCCGTGGGCGATCCGCTGGCCGTACGGCGTGATCTTGGTCGCCTCCGCGTCCGTGTGGAGGATGTTGAAGTCACCCGACAGGCCGGCGAAGTTCACGATGTCCGCCTCCGTGACGGTTCGGCCCGGCGAGATGATCTCCTTGCCTTCTTCGATGTCTTCGTAATAGATGCCGTCTGTAGCGTCCACGTGTCAGTTCCTTCCTGCAAATTGGGTCGGCAGACCCGACGCCCCGCTCGGGGCACTTTGGAAGCCCTGTCCGGCACGATCTGAAAGAACGTCGGGCCTGCCGACCCGACCGACGGGGTCCAATCCGGGGGAGCCCGTCCCCGCGACCTCACATCGACCGCTTGACGACCTCACGGGCGATGATGATTCGTTGGATTTCGGAGGTGCCGCCGCCGATCGTGCCGACTTTCGCGTCGCGCATCATGCGTTCGACCTCGTACTCCTGCATGTAGCCGTACCCGCCGAAGATCTGAACGGCCTCAGAGGTCGCGCGCATGCTCGCCTCGGACGCGAAGAGCTTAGCGTGGGACGCCTCGAGCGAGCACCGAACGCCCTGGTCGCACAGCACCGCCACCTTGTAGGTCAGCAGCCGGGCGGCCTCGAGATCCATGCTCATGTTGGCGATCTTCTCCGCGATCATCTCGAACATGATGATCGGTTGGCCGAACTGCTGCCGCTGCTTGGCGTACTCGACGGACTTGTCCAATGCGGCTTGGATCATGCCCACGCCCAGCGCCCCGCCGATCGCACGCTCGACGTCGAGCCCGCCGAGCAGGATTCCCAACGCCTCGTTCTCGCCCTTGACCAGGTTCGCGGCGGGCACGCGGCAGTCCTTGAAGAACAGCTCCGCCGTCGGCGAGCCCCGCGCGCCCATCTTCTTGAGCGGCTCGCCAATCGTAAAACCCGGCGTGCCTCGCTCGATGATGAACTGGCTGAGCCCGCGCGGCCCGGCGTCTTTGTTGGTTCGCGCGTAAACCAGAAAGACGTCGGCCACGGGCGCATTGGTGATGAACGTCTTCGTGCCGTTCAAGACGTACGCATCGCCCTGCCGCACCGCAGAGGTCGTCATGGACAAGACGTCCGACCCGGCGCCGGGCTCGGTCATGGCGATGGCGCCCAGTGTCTTGCCGGAGGCGAGGTCGGGGAGGTACTTGCGCTTCTGCTCCTCGGACCCGTTGCACGCGAGATTGTGGGCGCAGAGCACGGCATGGTCCAGGTAAGACAAGGCCGTCGACGCGCAGGCGTAGGCAATCTCCTCACCCACCAGGCAACACGTCACGACCGTTTGGCCCACGCCGCCGTATTCCTCTGGCACCAGCACCCCCATGAGACCCAATTCACCCATCTTCTCGAACGTCTCGGCGGGGAACCGTGACTCGCGGTCGATTTCCGCGGCCAGGGGCGCGATCTCGTTCTTGGCGAATCTGCGGACCATGTTCTGGATGTCGCGTTGCTCGTCGGTCAGACTGAAATCCACGGTATCTCCCCTTGTTCGGCATCTGCGAAAGGTGGGCCGACCCGTCGGCCAGTGACGTGCACAACGTCACATGAGACTGCAAAGATCACTCTAGTGCAGGTCCGGGTGCGCGTCAATGACGGGGAGACTCGGGGCGCGATCCTGTTCCTGGTCGTCGATGCTGAAGCTCGGTTCTCCCCGCCGCACGCGGCGGGGCTAAACACCCGGCCCTACCTCGGGCCAAGGGCTTGGCCGGGCAAGCGCATCCGGATAAGGTCTTGGGGAACGACACTTCCAGGAAACGATCCCTTCGCGAGCCGGCCATGGCTTGTGGGGACAGGCTGGACCAATGCACGTACGCCATCTGACCATGATCTCTGTTGTCGTCGCGGGTCTGCTGGTGCATCCCGCTCTGGCGGATGAGGACCGAACCGTCGCCCTTCGCCTGGCGGACGTGCCCCTGCGCAGCTCGACGGACATGATCAGCATGGCTGTCCTGGCGGTCTTCGATGAGTTCTTCAAGCGCCATCCAGACTGCCGTTATGAGCCCGTCACCGGCATCATCCTGCCCAAGGGGCTGGATGAGGCCCAGTCGATGATGGCCTTCGCGGCGGAGCGCGGCCCGGATGTCTTCGAGATCTCCATGCGCCAGGTGCAGAACTACATTCGGCTGGGTCTGGTCCGTCCGCTGGACGAGCTGATCGCCGAGTACAAGAGGGCGCATCCGGGGTGGGAGGTCCCGAGGCTCGGGCTGACCGACGATCATTGGGAGGCGGCCCGGGGCCCGGACGACCGGCTGTATGCGATGCTGAGCGACTACTGGATCCTCACGATGTGGTACCGGCGCGACCTGTTCGAGCAGGCCGGTATCATCCCGCCCCGCCCGCCGGCTGACTGGAACGAGTACTTCGAGTTCGCCCAGCGGCTCACCTTTCCCCACAGAACGGTCAAGGGCGCGAAGTTCCAGGCCGGCCAGTACGGCACCGCCATTCGAACGACCTACGAGGCCGGTTTCGTCTTCACCAATTTCGTCTGGCAGGCCGGCGGCAACGTCACGATGCAGGAGCGCGTCTGCCCCGACGACGGAACGGTCAATGAATTCACGAAGGAAGAGCGGAGCTGCCCTTGCCGAACCTGCGGGCGGTCTCTGGCCGATCAGCCCCGCTCGTGGAAGGTGACCTACGGGCGTGAGCCGGGTCAGCGGGCCATGCGGTTCTACAAAAACCTGCGCTGGACCGAATGGACGCGTTGCCCCGCCTGCAACGCGCCCAACAACCTGCCCGTGGCCACGTGCTCGCACTGTCAGGAACCCAATCCGATTCACGAACCGGCCACAAGCCTGACGTGTCGGGTGTGCGGACGTGATGTCCCGGTGGATCCCGAATCGCACCGGTTCCGCTGCGGCGAGTGCGGGCGTGACCTGCGCGATGCGCCGGTCTACACGGGCGTGGTTCGCGTCGGTGGGGACCCCGTCGAGATGTTCTATCGCGGCGAGATCGCGATGATGCTCGACCACGTCCGCCCGGACCTCATCGATTTGGTGATCACCAAGGGCGGGCTTCGGCCTGGCCAGATTGGCTTCGGTCCCCCGCCACAGGCCCCCGACCGGGGCGTGCGGCGGGCGCTGACCGGCGGCCGAGCCTGGTGTCTCAACGCCCAGGCCGCTCGCGACCCCAGGATTCTCGAGGCCGCCTGGCAGTACCTCGTGTTCCAGTGCAGCGAGGAGGCGCAGCGCATCCGCACCGACGTGTACGTCAAGAACGGCTACGCGCATATGGTCCGGCCGCAGTTGCTCAAGAAGTTCGGCTACGACGAGGAGTACGAGGACTACGAACCGGGTTTCCGCGAGGCGCTCGAGATGGCGCCGAAATACGGCCGGGTCCAGCCCCACGATCTCCATTACCAGCACGTGGAAGGTCCCGAGTTGGCCGTGCCCATCGACACCCTCGTGTTCGGGGGCGGGCAGTACAAGGACCCAGACAAGACGATCATCGCGAGCATGAACCGGGTCAACGAGAAATTCTACCGGATCGTGCCGCCCGAGGTGGAGCGCCGCCGCCGGTTCTGGGGATCGGTGATCTTTTGTCTGGCGGTACCGCTCGTCATCGGCGCGTTCATCTATACGCTCCGGGCCCGGCCCGAAGCCCAGACCGGCACGCTGCAGAGCAAGGCCGCCCAGGTCGTCGGCGCGGGCGCGGGCCGACGCCGAAACGTGGTGATCGCGTGGTGTGTCATGGCCCCCGCGCTCATCACCGTCGTTTTGTGGCAGTACTTTCCGCTGCTCCGCGGCACGGTGATGGCATTCTACGACTACAAGATCTACGGCGGCGGCGAGTTCCTCGGCCTGGGCAACTTCATCGAGGTCATGACGAGCGGGGATTTCTGGAACTCCGTCCGCGCGACCGTCCTCTACGTGGGCATCACGTTGGGCATCGGCTTCGTCGCACCGATCTTCCTGGCCCTGCTGCTCAGCGAGGTGCCCCGCGGCAAGATGCTCTATCGCACCCTGTTCTACCTACCCGCCGTGACGACGGGGATCATCATCATGTTCCTGTGGAAGATGTTCTATGCCCCCACGCCGGGCGGGCTGCTCAACCGCATCGCCATGCCCGCGCTGCATTTCCTCGGCGTCGTCGGGGAGGACGTGAGCTACATCGACTGGCTCCACACACCGGGCCTGGCCATGCTGTGTGTGGTCATCCCGGGCGTTTGGGCGGGGGCCGGGCCCGCGTCGCTGATCTACCTGGCAGCGCTCAAGACCGTGCCGGAGGATCTCTACGAATCGATCGCCATCGACGGCGGCACGTTCCTGCACAAGATCCGGCACGTGATGTTCCCGGCCATCAAGGCGCTGATCATGATCAACTTCATCGGCGTGTTCATCGGCAGCTTCCACGCGATG
>CAYOGX010000358.1:0-5604 GCA_964403235.1 uncultured Planctomycetales bacterium
CCACCGGATGCGGCCGAACGGGGAATCGAGCGCTTCCTGGCGCGGGGCGGACGCATGCTGATCCTGACCCAGCCACCGGGGCACGTTCGCATCGGCGCGATCCGGTTTGTGCCGCGTCAGTCGACGATGACGTTTGGCTTGTGGCCGTCGCACGCGTTGCTCCGCGACGTGCCACCCGACGATTTGCAGTTCTGGGCCCCCGATCACATTGTGGCCGACGCCCACATCGATCGGTCGGCCTGCGGCGGCCGGGCCATCGTCGTTTCGGGAGGCGGCCAGGGGATCGGATGGGCCGCGCTGGCCGAGTGCCGCGTCGGACGCGGGCTGGTCATTGCCTCGGGCCTGCGGCTGCTCGAGTCCGTCGATGACGAACCCGCCGCCGGTATGATCCTGCGAAACGCGCTGGCGTACATGGACCGTTGGCGGCCCGTGCCCGACCCGGTTGTCGTCTCCGCTCATGGCGAGGATGGTTTGTTGCCGTCAATGATCCGACGAACGGGTCTGGCGGTCGACCGTGCGCGGTGCGCGGCACGGGATCTGCCCGCTGACGTCAACGCCATCCTGGTCGCGCCGGGCGTCGATGTGCAAACCGTGACGGACCTCGTACACCGCGTGCGCCAACAAGGCGGGGTCGTCTGGTGGCATCGGCCGTCGGCGGAGACGTTCGCGGCCGTGATGGATCGGCTCGAGCTCCCCCATCGGCTGCTGCCGGCCACGGGACCGGTGCTCCTGAAACGTGATGGCGCTATGACCGACGGACTGGCCCAGGCCGACCTGTATTGGGTCGCGGAGCACCCAGGCACCAAGGCCAGTTGGGACATGACACCGTTGGACCCGTCGATTGTGGATCATGAGGTGGTGGTTCCCGGCCGGGTGCAGCTCGATCGGGCCCGGGCGATTTCCGCCGACGCCTTCGAACCCACCGGTCCCCCCGTCAACCGGCGCAAAGACGGCGCCATCTGGCTATGCACCAACGGCAGCATGGCGGGCGAGGTGGATTTCGGTTCTGGCGGGCCGACGATCATCGGGTTTCGTGTGGGTGGATCGCCGGCCGAGGGGGTCTGGCCGCGAATGGCCGTCCGTGTGGGGGGGCGGTTGGTCGCCCACGTCAGCGTGACCGGCAGGGAACCTCGCATCTACGCGCGCGTGGACGTGATTCCGCCGGGTCGGCATCGCCTGGCGCTATCGTTCCTGAACGACGAGCAAACCGCGAACGAAGACCGTAACGTCTGGATCAGCCACGTCTACATCCAACCCGCCGAGGACAGTCTCGGTGGGCTCACCGTCCACGCCAAGCCGGCGGCGCTGGCGTCGCTGCCGGTGGGCAAGGGGCGGCTCGTGGTGGACATGATTCGCTGGGACCAGCCCGATCCGCGCCACCTCGAACGCGCCGGACGATTCGCGCACAGCGTCCTCGTCAAACTCGGCGCGCGTGCAGGCCGATGGCCCGTCGCCGCCGTGCAGGCCGAGACCCTCGAATACCAGAGAACCCCGCACAATCGCTCACAAGGGGACGTCCTGATCCTCGCGACGAATGGGTGGGCGCGTGTGCCCGTCGCCTGCGAACGGCCCGGGCGTTACATGCTTCAAATCTTCGCGAGTGGCACCCAGGCCGGCGGCGAATGGCCCCTCCTCGTCGTCCGGCTCGACAAGACCGAGCTGGCCCGCCTGCGGATCGACTCGACCGTGATCCGCGGCCACGACGTGCCGATACAGGTCGGGCCGACCGAACAGATGCTCGAACTGGCGTTCGTCAACGACCTGTGCCGGCCCCCCGAGGACCGAAACGTCCGCGTGGATCGTCTGGAGATCAGGACAACAAGGTGATCGCCGGCCGGGGGCACCACCCGTTCGCGCGCGAAACCGATCAACCGAAAACGCCACTACTGCCGTTTTCAGTTAGACAGTTTCACGCCTCGCTGGGTGGCATGGGTAGGCTCCGACCCGTGAGGGTCGGCGTTTACCCGTGTTCGCACGATGACACGCTATCGCACGGGCAAACTTCGCTCGTGCCTCGCTCAGCCTGCCCATGCCACCCGCGGACACCACACGAAACTCTTTTGCCGAAAACGACGTTAGGCAAGCCTGCGAATCGCCGCGCCCAGCGCCAGCAGGACCAGGGCCATGCCGGCGAACGGCGCCATGCCCCCGCCGCCGCACTTGCAGGTGGCCTTGACGAGGTAGTCCCCGTCCATCGCCAGGTACAGGACCTCGTTGGTGTCCATCACCACCTGGTAGTTCGGATCGTCCGACTGGTTCGGTCCCTTGACGGTCCACTTCTTGAAGGCCTTGCTGCCACAAGGCACGACCGCGTCGAGCATGAGCAGCGTCCCGCGGGTATACCGCCGCAGTTCGTCGAGGTCGTTGGCGTCGTGGTTGGGGTCGTCGAGCCGATCGGGACAAATGTCGAGGTCACAGCAGTCCTTCATCTTGACGGTGAGCGTGCGCGAGACGTTGGTGAAGTTGCCGGTCCGCGCCTCGAAGTCGTCGTAGCCCACGTCCCCGGGGAAGCCGTTGCTCCAATCGCGGCTGGGCCAGGCCGCGACGGCCATGCCGCCAACTGACGCGTACCATTCCAGTGGGTCCATCCCGCCCGTTACCCAACCATTCCCGTTAAGCTCTATCTCGAGAACCCACGTCCCGTCCCAGTCGAACTTGTCGCCGCCCCAGATGGCGGTGCGGATGAACTTGCCGTTCGGATCGCCGGCCACGCCGTCGCTCTCGAACTGGCAGAGCATCCACATCCCGGTCCGCTCCCACATATCGATGTCGGCCCAGTTGGGATCGTTGGGGTCGAGATTGGTTCGCTGGATCTGGGGCCAGTCCGTCCCGCTGCCCGCAAAGATGGCGGTAAAGGTGGTATACCATTCGCTCGGTGACCACGGTGAATTGGGGTACGCCTTGTTGTGCAGGTCCACGCCGAAACGGTACCCGGTCCAGACGGCATCGTCGGCTAGGATGACGAGATTGAAAGAGCCCTTGTCCAGGTTCGGGTCTTGGCCGTTCGGGTCGTTCGGATCGTCCAACAGGGCGTCGGTGTTGTAGCCCTTGCACAGCAAATAGAAATTGCCCGTGTCGCCCCACCAGGCCGTACTGGTGTTGGCATCGCGGTCTTGATCGTTGACATAACCGGCGATCATGGCATCGGTCGGGAAGAAGTAGGTCGCCTCGCAGTACAACCGAACCGCGCGATGAACCACGTCGCTCTCGATGATCTCCGCAAGGGGGTTCTCGGACACCGCCGTAAAGAAGGACCAGTGCGGGTCGTCGATTTCCCACAGGTTCGGGTCGAACCCGGGGTCGGGCAAGGTGGGTGGCTGGAAGATCGAATCGTTCGGCGCGACGCCCTGCCAGAACGACCCGTCATCGAAGTTGTCGTGGTAGTCCGCAACCAGGCGGTTTGGTGCCAGCACACAGACGATTATCGCAAGACCCAGTGAAAGTGCATCCAGACCTCGCATGATCGTCTTCTCCCAAAGAGATGACCTGGACAGCGACAGGCAAGCCAAAGACGCGCCGAAACGCCTCACCGGACCTGGCGCGTTCCCCGCCGGTTCTCACCTCGAATTCATGGACAGGCCCGCGCCGTGGCTACGTCAACCTGCGCACCAGCACGCCCAGGCCGAGCACCAGCAAGACGAACCCTGCGAACGGTTCGGCGCCCCCGCCGCCACACTTGCAGGTGGCCTTGACCAAGTAGTCCCCGCCCATCGTCAGGTACACCACCTCGTTCGTGTCACTTACGATCTGGTAGAGCGGATCGTCCGACTGGTTGGGTCCCTTGACCGTCCACTTCTTGAACACCTTGTTGCCGCAGGGCACGACGGTGTCGAGCACGATGGCCGTGCCGTCGGTGTACCGTCGTTTCTCTCCGCCGTCGGGGTGCGCCAGGTTCGGCTCGAGGTTCAGCTCGCAACAGTCCTTCAGCTTGACGGTGAGCGTCCGTGAGACGTTGGTGAACATGCCCGTGCGGATCTCGATGTTGTCGTACGACGCATCGGCCGGGTAGCCGTTCTGATAGTCGACGCCGCTATTGGACACGATGGCCGACCTTCCCGTCGACCAATACCAGCCATTGGGATCGACACCCCCGTACCACGGGCCGCTGCACTGGACGCTAAGGACATAGGTTCCGTCCCAGTCGTACTTGTCCCCGTTCCACATGGCGGCCTTGAGGAACTTGCCGTGGGGGTCGCCCGGATCGTAGTTCGGGTCGATCTCGAACTGCAGCATCATCCAGAAGCCCGTTCGCTCCCACATATCGATATCACCGGGCGTGTTCGGGTCGTTCGGGTCTTCCGGGAGCCAAAAGCGAGCGGCGTTTCGGAAAGGCACGCCGTCGAAGACCTGGATGTTGCCGTGGTGCGTATGATGGTGCTCTGTCAGAGGCTCCCACGCGTTTGTCGTGCAGTTCCCGAAGTCCAGGTTGAAGGCGAAGGTCTGCCAGGTGTCCGCATTTCCGTGGAGGATGATCATCGCCGTACCCCTGTCCTCGTTCGGGTCTTGCCCGTTCGGATCGAGCGGGTAGTTCGGGTCCTGACCGGCGTAGGCACCGCTGTACAGAACCCAGGCCATCGCATAGTGGTTCGTCGTGTCGTCGAAGTACGTCGTGCTCGTGTTGGGGTCATAGTCCAAGTCGTCGGGCGCGGCCGCGAAGAAGCAATTGCCCGGCCATATCGGGTTATATGTGCACCACATCCACAGTGCTTCGTCCAGGACCGAGTTGCTCACCACCTCCGCGTACCCCTGCCCCACCATCAGCGGGAAAAAGCTCCAGTGCGGGTTGTCGATGTCCCACTCGTTCGGGTCAAAACCGGGATCCCCGTAGGGAAACCCTGACGGGAAGTCGAATTCGTCGTTGGGGTCCTCCCAGTAGTGCCCGTCGCTGAAGTCATCGTAGACGTCCGCAAACACGTGGGTCGGGGCCATTACGCAGACCGCAACGACCAAACCCACCCCGAGCGCGCAGACCTTTGTCATGGTTACCTCCTCCTTCTTCTGGGGGGACATGATATGAACACCTCTCGGCAGACACAGGAATGAAATGGAACAAAGCAGCAAACCCGGCAATCTTGCTGCCAATGCTTGACCTGCATCTTGCCCACCTACCCCAATTCTATCACGCACAAGGATCAAGGGCAATGCGAGTACCGGGTGGTCAAAACGATGGGTTGACCAGCCCCTGACCGTTGTGCGGGGACCGGCGTGCGAAACTGCCGCTTCCACGAGGACCTGACCGAGGACGGCCAGGTCTGTGACCATCGCCTCCGCTCCGGTCCGGGTACCACGCGTGACGCCCTGCGGATCCTCGAACGGGAAGGTTATCCGCCAACGGTGCTCGAGCGTGCCCGGGCGTACCTGGACCGGTCGACCGATCCGACCGCAGACGGCGGTTGAAGTTTCCACGCCGTCAGGGGCGAAGCGAAAAACCCGGACGCGTCCTTGAGTGCGGCGTGCCCGAGACGGTACCTTGCTCGTTCGGCGACATGGCCTGTGGTACGATAGACGGTTGATCCGCCGGAGAAGGACAACAGAACGTGGCGCACAACATCATTCTCATCATCACAGACACGTTTCGATATGACAACATCGGCCAACGCTGCC
>CAYOGX010000359.1:0-5593 GCA_964403235.1 uncultured Planctomycetales bacterium
CGCTGCGCATGTCCTCGTGCGCACATCGCGGGCCGACACGGAAGGCACTGCCCAAGACCAAGACCAATCGCAACGTGCTCGACTATGCCACGCCGCAGGTCCGAGACCATTTCGTCAAGTTCATCCGCTACATCCTCGAGCACTACGACGTGGACGGCTTCATCCTCGACTTCACGCGACACTGTGTGCACTTCGACCCGGCCGAGCCGAACAAGATCCCGTTGATGAATGAGTTCTGCGCCGCGCTGCGCCGAATGGTCGACGAGGTCAGCGCGAAAAAGGGAAAGAAGCTGCTCCTAGCGACCACGTTCGCGGAATCGAACTACGTCTCCGGGTTTCAGAACCATTATTTCAAGGTGAACGTCGCACCTAAAGACCGGCTCGCTGTCCAGGGAATCGACGTCCAGGCGTGGGTCAAGAACGGCTATTTCGATATCATCATGCCCGAGGGCCCGAACGCCGAGACGTTCATCAAGATGACGCGCGGCACGACCACGCGGTGCTACCCGCGTTGGACGGCCACACGTGACTTCAACGCGATTCCGCTCGGGCGCAACATCCACGACCCGACGCCGCAGGAGGACAAGAAGGACCGGCCGATCAATCCCCACTGCGGCCCGCGCGACTACGAGGCCGGCTGGCTCAAGTTGCGCGACATGGGCGCCGACGGCGTGTACCTCTTCAACAACGCCCATGGTTGGAACAGCCTGGGCAGGATGGGTCACCTCGACGAGGTCCGCGACCGCGTCAAGGCCGGCAAGGTGCACGGCCTGATCGAAGGGCCCGTCATTGAGTTTCTCGACTGAGATACAGGGAGCATGGTATGAGAACTCCGGCGACGTTGCTGACGGCTGTAGGCCTCGTGGCGGCTGCGTTCAGCGTGCCCGTGTTGGGCGGGCAGCGCGGCGTTGCGATCACACCCGACAAGGAAGGGCGGTTCGAATACGTCGATGATTTCACGACGGCCAAGTTCCTCGACGACGCCTTCCTGACCAACCTGAAGGTCGATTCGTGGCAGACCGGGTGCATCACCAACTGCGGCCCGAACCGGGGTCGAACGCTGACGTACCGCCTCCACGGCGACCGGACGATCACCGGCATCGACGTCCGCATCGAGCAGAGCGCCAACGGGCGGAGCCTCGGCGGGGTGAATCGACTGTATCTGTCGTCCAACGGGCTGGACTGGATAGGCGTCGCGAGCAGCAGCGATCAAAAGCCCGACAGCAACGGCTGGCAAGCCAAGCCACTGACCGTGCCACCGCCCCACGCAGCGCGGTTCACCGGCCGCGGCGAGGTCTGGGTCCGCGTGGTGCTCGACAATTTCTGCGGCCTGAAGACGAACGTCTCGAACCGCATCGACTCGGTGAGCGTCAAGCTGGCGCTCGGCGCAGAGCTCGGCGCGGCGGCCGACCCACAGGCCGACGAGCGGGCCGCGTGGGGCAAGCTCCGGCGGGAGCTAGGCTGGCGCGGCGTCACGCTCGACTGGTCCGACCCCGTCGACCACCGACCGCCGCATTACTACGAAGACGTCGACGGCTGGCTCCAGGCGCCCAACGCCGTGGCCGATCTGGGGCCGGACGAGCGCGAGGGGTTTCCCGTCCAGCGGGCCTATCTATGGGATAAACGGGCGCCGCTGTCGTTGGCTGCGTTCATCAACACGAAGGGCGCCGCCGGGCCGGTGATGGCGCGAATCGTGGTGCGAGGCACACGCGATTCGTCGCGCAAGATGAACGTCCTGTGGGACGGCGGACCCGTCGCGACGTTCGACGCGGCCAACTATTTCGAGACCGACCGGGTGTTCTTCGTCAAGCTACCGGGGCCGAACAACGACGGCGTCCACGAGCTGCGGGTCGCCGGCGGCGACTCGGGCTCGATCCTGATCCGGCAGGTCACCGTCATTGGCAAGGGCGTGCTCGGATGGGCCGAGAAACCGGTCCTGCCCGCGGGCGGCTCGGTCGAGGTATTGAGCGCCTACTACCTACCCGACCCGCCGCCGCCAGCCGATTCGCAGGCCGTCGAGGGCCGCACCAAGAAACAAGCCGTCGGGCTGGTCTTCAAGGGCATGCAGCGACTCTACAAGGAACACGCGGATTTCGGCGCCGCCCAGATCGTCTTGCGGAACACCGGCCAGGTGCCCGTTCGGATCGGCAACACCCTATTGCTCAACGGCAAGCCGATCGAGCAGAGCTACGTCGATTTCGCCAAGAGCGCGTGGGACGCACCCGGGGTCGTATGGTATCGCATGCGACCACGGTCGCTCGAGCCGGGGCAATGCGCAGAAGTGTACGTCCGATTCCGCCGGCGGCCGGAGGGCGAATTCGCCGCCATCACCGTGCCGCTCGAGAACGGCCCGTCCGGCGTAACCAAGATCCCGTATCGAGATCCCGGCGTCACGATCGACTACGTCACGACGGGCAAGTCGTCGGATACGCTGTATGTCTACGCCCGCAAGTCAGCCGGCGGGGATCCCGGCCGTCTGACCGCGATATTCCTCGACGGCGAGCCGCTGGCAACCGCGAAGATCTACGGCCCGGATTTCCCGGGCAACGTCGCGCTCGCCGTCGCCAAGCTGGCCGACCCGCTCGAGCCGTACCGATACCACGTGGTTGGCGTGAAGACCGAATCGATCCGCGACACGACCGTGGCGGCGCAGTTCCGCGTCCTGCCGTTCGTGTTTCCGCGGGGATCGATCCACACGCCCGTCGCAATGTGCAAATCGATGAACATGAACGTGGTGATGTGGCGGATGGTGGACCTGGCCAGTTGCGAGGAATACGACGTGATGACCACGTGCCACGAATCGGCTATCTTCGACGTGCACCCGCGCGTGGCCTACATCTTCGGACCGGACGAGCCCGACGCCCACGACAACCGCGGCGGCGGGTACAGCACGGGGCTGGGCTGGCATGCCCGCCGATTGACCCGTGCGGGCTGGCAGGAGCTGGCCGAACGGTTCGCGCCCCGGGTAGCAACTTGGCTGATCATGAACGGGACGGTCCGGCCGCTGAACTGGTCGGTCTATGGCCAGCTCGCCGACATCTCGTGTTTCGACCCGTATCCGGTCAACTTTTACGCGGCCGATCATGCCTATGTGCGTGAGAGCCTGTTGCTGGCGCGGCGGTGCGGCGCGCCGCGACGGATGTACGCGTGCCTCGAGGCCTTCGGTTGGGGCGGCGGGCAGGGCGTGCCGAAGAAGGCGCGGGGCCCGATCCCGGCCGAGTACCGCCAGAACGTCGTCCAGGGCATCGGTGCGGGCATGAAAGGCCTGACCAGTTGGGTCTACTCCTCCGGCGCCGGCGGCTGGCAGCTCAACGAACCCGCCGCCAAGGAAATCGCCAAGCTCAACGCCCTCATCGGACACATCGAGGCCGACCTGCTGCTGGGCACGCCGGTCGACCTGGCCGCCAGTGACACCGGGCTCGTGCCCACCGGCACGGTCAACGACGAGCGCTGGCCCAAACAACGCGTCTGGGTCGGCAGCCTGCTGTGCGGGCCCGACGCAATCGTGCTGGCCGCGGCCAACCACATCCCGGCCAGCAAACCCGACCCGCCCAAGATCGAGCCGGCCAGGAACGTCGCCATCACCGTCCAACTGCCCGGCTATCTGCGACAGGTCACCGTTTTCGAGGCCACCGAGGCGGGCACTGAGCCGTTCCCCTGCGCCGTGACGGGCGATAGGTGCGTACTAAAGCTGCCCGAGATCACGTCGGGCCGAATCTTCGTCCTGCGACGCAAGTCGTAGGGCCGGCTGTGCCGGCCGACTCGTATCCGCCGAAAAAGGGGCCGGCACAGCCGGCCCTGCGCCGTGTTCGTCCTGAGACACCGATCGGGGAGATGAACAGCCCGCCATGAACACGCCGGTCCGACCACCAGGCATCGTGCTAGCCCTTGCGTGTCTTGTCGCCTGCGTGGGATGCCAGACGCCGCCGCCAGCCCCGCAGGTCCGCCCGCGCCAGGCATTGCAGCAACGACCGCAGCGCTTCATCGCGGGACGATCGGTCATGGGCCTGGACATGGTGTGTCACGTCTTCGGCAACGGAGACGTCGTCGTGCTCATCATGGCCACCATCCACGGCAACGAGCCGGCCGGCACGCCGTTGGTCCGACGCCTGGCCGACCACCTCACCCGGTATCCGGAACTGATCGACGACCGGCGGGTGGTCCTGCTGCCGGTGGCCAATCCGGACGGCATGGCTCGCGGCACACGCTACAACGCGAACGGCGTCGACCTGAACCGCAATTTCCCCGCGTCGAACTGGTCGCGCGGCAAGTCACACGGTTCGGCGCCGTTGTCGGAGCCCGAGAGCCGCGCCATCTACGAGCTGATCGCGAGGTACCAGCCCCACCGCATCGTGACGATCCACCAGCCGCTCAACCGGATCGACTACGACGGTCCGGCCCGGGCATTGGCCCACGCCATGGCCGGCCGCTGCGACCTGCCGGTCAAGAAGCTCAACGCGCGCCCGGGCTCGCTCGGCTCGTATGCCGGTGTGGAGAGGGGCGTCCCGGTCGTCACCGTCGAGCTGCCCAGGTCGGCCAGCGCACTGGACGCCTCGGCCCTGTGGGATCGCTACGGTGACATGCTGCTGGCAGCCGTTCGTTTCCCCTAGTGCTTCGTGACACGTGATTCGATGAACTTGCTCGGAGTGGGTGGCCCACCTCTTCAGAGGTGGGGGACACGAATTCCTTGCCGATTCGCGTCCCCCAAGGCTAAAGCCATGGGCCACCCGTCCATGCTGGTGACGGCCATTCGTTTTCCGTGACAGCCGACGGGCGACCCATCTCGCACTTCGTGGTATGATGCTGCCGATCTGTGTGGTGCATGCATCCAATAAACGCGGTCCGCACGGCGGACCCTACGATTGGGGACACGACATGAGCGAACGAACAGGGCAGGGCATGGCGAGGCGGGACTTCCTGAGATCGGCTGCGGCCGCCACGGCGGGCATCACCGTGGTCCAGGCCAAATCGGTCGCCGGATCCGAGGCCAACTCCAAGGTCGAGCTGGGCATCATCGGCGCGGGCGGTCGCGGCGCGTGGTTCGGCAGGCTGTGTCACGAGCACGCAGCCGTCAAGGTCGTCGCGCTGGCCGACGCCTTCGACGACCGGCTCAAGGCCGGCCGAAACGCCCTCAGGGTCAACCCGTCGCGATGCTACAAGGGCCTGGACGGCTACAAGGAGCTGCTCGCCTCCAAGCTCGACGCGGTCTCCATCACCAGCCCGCCCTACTTCCATCCCGACCAGGTGATGGACTCGATCGAGGCGGGCAAGCACGTCATCGTCGCCAAGCCGGTGGCCGTCGACGTGCCCGGCTGCAATACCATCATCGAGGCCGGCGAGCGGGCCAAAGGCAAGAAGCTGTCGCTGCTGGTCGACTTCCAGACCCGCAGCACGCCGCTGTACCTCGAGGCCGTCAAACGCGTCCACGCCGGCGACATCGGCAAGTGCGTCCTGGGCCAGGTCTACTACCACGGCGGGCGGCTGGGCCACCAGGCCGACCCCAAGGACAAGAGCGACGCCGCACGCCTGCGCAACTGGGTCTTCGACATCGCCCTGTCCGGCGACATCATCGTCGAGCAGAACATCCACGTGC
>CAYOGX010000360.1:0-2736 GCA_964403235.1 uncultured Planctomycetales bacterium
CGTGGTGATCTGGGGCCTGCTGAACGAGACGCCCGACGGCCCGGTGTTCCGCCATGCAGTGAGCTTGTTGACCGCCGTTCGAGCGCTGGACGATTCCCGGATGGTCCTGCTCAACAGCGGCCGATGGGATCAGCGGGGCAACGGCGTCGCGGGCATCGAGATCTGGCGCAACGCGGAACGGACAGACCCCTGTGTCACGTACAACGGCACGAAGCGAACGATCAAGGCGCTCGGCATCACCTGGGCGCCAGGGCAACTGGCGTTTCACCCGGGCCGGAATGGTGAGTACGCCGTCGTACGATGGACCGCGCTGGCCCAGGAGACGATCGAGCTGTCGGCGACGTTCACCAGCATCGCGGAGAAGGCGACCACGGACGTCCACGTCTTGCACAACGCCCGATCGCTATTCGACAGCGTCATCAACCTGAAGGACCGCGGTCCCGAGTCGCGATATCGCGCGACCGTGTCGGTCGAGGCGGGCGACACGATCGACTGCGTCGTCGGTTTCGGGAATGGGCACTACGGCGCGGACACGACGGCCCTGGTCGTAACCATCACCTCCGCCGCAGCGAAGACGTACGACGCAGCCGTCGACTTCTCGATCCGGCGAAATCCCAACGGTGTCTGGAGCTACGGGCAGTTGGCGCCGGGTCCGCGACCCGATCCGGCCACGTTCGGGCTCTATCCCATGGGCATCACGGAAACGAACATTGGCAGCCTCAGCAATCCCGGCTCGTCCGTGTGGGAAGACGCGCTGAGCGACCAGCATCACTATCCCCGCGTGCCGCACACCGCCGACGTCATCAGCCTGCTGCGGACGGCCAGCGGCGGGACGAACCCGGTGTTCGTGTCGGAGTACGGCATCGGCAGCGCGGTGGATCTGATTCGGGTCGTCGCCCATTACGAGCGGCTGGGCAAGGCCGACGTCGAGGACGCACAATTCTACCGCCAACAGCGAGATCGTTTCCTGGCCGATTGGGAACGGTGGCGGTTGGCGGAGACGTTCGCCCGGCCGGAGGACTTCTTCGCGCAGGGCCTCGCGAAGATGGCAGGCCAGCGGCTGCTCGGCCTCAACGCGATCCGGGCCAATCCGAACATCGTTGGCTACAGCCTGACCGGCACGGTCGACCAGGGCATGACCGGCGAGGGCCTGTTCACGACGTTTCGCGAGCTCAAGCCCGGTACGATCGATGCCGTCTTCGACGGGCTGGCGCCGCTTCGCTGGTGCCTGTTTGTCGAACCCGTCAACGTCTATGCCAAGACGTCTGTTCGACTGGAGGCCGTGCTCGCCAATGAGGACGCACTGCAGCCGGGCGAGTACCCGGTCCGCCTGCAAGTCGTTGGTCCGAACGTGACGCGGCTTCTCGAACGGACCGTTAACGTAAAGATCCCCGAACGGACAAACCGTCCGGAGCCGCCGTTCGCCATGCCGGTCTTCGCGGAGGACCTGGTGATCGACGGTCCGGCCGGCGAGTATCGCTTCCTGGCCACGTTCGAGCGCGGTGCCGCACCCACGGGTGGTGAGGCGAGGTTCCACGTGGACGTCGCCGACCCGTCGGAGATGCCCCAGGTGAGCTCGGAGGTCATCCTGTGGGGCCAGGACACCGAGCTGGCCAAGTGGCTCGCCGACCGCGGCATCCGTACCCGCCCGTTTGCCGGCGGCGACATGACGGCGCGCGAGATCATCCTGGCGTCCGGCAAACCCGCCCAAAGTGATCAGGTGCAGGCATTCACCGATCTCGCCCGCCGGATCGCCCGCGGGTCGACGGCGATCTTCCTGTCCCCCGAGACCCTGGCAAGGGGCGATCAGCCGACGGGCTGGGTTCCTCTCAAGAACAAGGGCTCGCTGGCCCGGATGCCGAGGTGGCTGTACCACGCCGACGATTGGGCCAAACGTCACCCCTTCTTCGAGGGGCTCCCTTGCGGCGGACACATGGACTATGCGTTCTACCGCGAGTTGATCCCGGACGCGGTCTGGTCCGGTCAGGACCCGCCCGCCGAGGCCGTCGCCGGCGCCGTCAACGCGGCGCAGGGCTACGCGTCCGGACTGCTGGTGGCGGTGCACACGCTGGGGGCGGGGCGGTTCATCCTGAATACGCTGCGGATCCGCGAGAACCTCGGTCGACATCCTGCCGCCGAGCGACTCCTGAGAAACATGGTTCGCGCCGCGGCTCGGGATGCGAAGGGCCCGCCGGGTGACCTGGCGCCCGATTTCGACGCGCAGCTCGAAACCCTGCGATACCGTTGAAAGGGTGAATTCGATCGGGTTGACGACGGCGCGCCGTTTGATGGCGCTGGGAAGCACCCCGCACGATGGCGGGAACGTTGCACATCAATGGGACTGCGCGAGCCGGGATTCGAACCCGGACCCCTCTCGGGACAGGATCCTAAATGGAACAGCCGCCTTCCCTCGCGGTCCGCCTATGGGTTGGCGCTACCAAGAACGCGGTTCGGCGCGCAACCCATGTAGTCCCACGCAACCAATATTCTTGCGCGTTGTCGCATAGATGTTGCGCAAGGATTGGCCCGTCCCGCTCGAAGGGATAAGAAAACCAATCCTATCCCTGGTCCAAGCGGCGGGCGACCAAAGCGCGTGCGCCTTGGTTACAGCGGTAAACGAAAAGTGCTTCGCTAGCGTCCTAACGCGCCTTGAGGCAATGCGACCAGCGGCGGTGATGATCTCTGTTTCTGTGGACGTGAACTCTATCATTGCCCCTGCGAGGGTACCTGTCCCTC
>CAYOGX010000360.1:2746-5590 GCA_964403235.1 uncultured Planctomycetales bacterium
GACGGCCATGGCGATGGTTGTCCCGCACAACGACGGTCCTTTCTCTTCGCTCGTTACCACAACCCGGCGCCGTGGCGACCAAAGCAACCACGCCAACAACAACGATACTAGCTTGCAGCAAATGTAACAGTTTCATTGCAGTCTCCTTGGCAAGCGTCCCGCGGGTGCTCAGCAGCGGCTTCGTCCCGGTCCTGCTCCTCGCGGAGCCAGTTGAGGATGTCATCCTCAGTCGGGGGCGGCGGGATCTTCTCTACGACGCGGAAAGTCATCCCGCATGTTCGGCATCTGGCATGGCGTCCCTTGGCTTTGGCCAGCACGATGTAGGTCATGCGACAGTGCGGGCAGATACATGTGATTCGTTTAGGTGTCATTGTCCGCCGCCTTTCCAGCCCGGCCAGAGCACCGGGCAGGTCAGTCATCCTGCCCGCATTCTGATGACCCGCAGGCGTTGTGCCTCAACGTTATAGTAGACACATGTGAATTATTAACGTTAGGGAAATACTTGGCGGATGACCAGAGGCGGCGAGAACCTGTCCTTCCCGAAAACTCCGTCCCCGTTGACTACAAAAGACTTATGCGTTTCATCCCGCCGTCCCCAAGTTGAGGAATGGGCCTGTAATCGACCCCAAGGTGTTCCCCGTGCACGGGTCCGTCAATCCCGCAAGTCGGGTGACCCACCTGTTCACTGAGCTATGCATCCGGGCCGGGCTCACGAAGACCGTTAAGCAGAAGGGCAAGATGGTCGTCAAGAACAAGTGGTGTCTGCATGACCTTCGGCGAAAGGCGAATACCGATCTGCGGAATCGTGGTGCGTCGGCCAAGGAGCGCGCGGCGCTGCTCGGACATCGGACCACGTCAGTCAACGAGACTCACTATGAAACCACCGTCCCGACCCGGGAACGGGAGCTGATTGACGGCCTGCCGGCGTTTGAGATGAGCGCGTGAGGGACAGTCCATTGCGCAAATTGTCACGTAAGGCGGTTGTTGGGCCAAAAGTGACGGGGCTAGCAGGCCCGCACGATCGTGCGAGCCTCTTGCACGAGAGGTATTGCGCGAGCCGGGATTCGAACCCGGACCCCTCTCGGGACAGGATCCTAAGTCCTGCGCGTCTGCCAGTTCCGCCACTCGCGCGTGGACCTTCGCTTCTCTTGTACCACCGGGGGTTCGACGGGTCAATCGGCCGCGGTCCCGCGCCGCGGGTTGCGGCTTGGGCGGACGGGTGCGTGGCGCGCCTCGCAACCGGCCGGCGCCCCGGCTAGAATACCTCGTCCGTCCGGTGGACGATTCGGTGTGCCGGGCAGACACGGCATCGGAACAGGAACAAGGCCTATGGCGGTACGACCTGAGAAGCGGCCCTTCCTGCTGATCGTTCGCGATGGTTGGGGTTGGAACGGCGACCCGAAATGGGACCACGCCAACGCCACCAAGGTGGCTGATACGCCCGTGGACGACGAGCTGCGGGCCACCTACCCGTGGACGTTGATCCATACGTTCGGCGAGTGGGTGGGCCTGCCCGAGGGAACCATGGGCAACAGCGAGGTGGGCCATCAGAACCTCGGGGCTGGGCGGATCGTCTTTCAGCAGTCGGTCCGCATCACCCGGGCGATTCGGGACGGCTCGTTCTTCGAAAGCGCCGCCCTGGTCGAGGCCGTCGAGCATGCCAAGGCTCGCGGCACGAAGCTCCACCTGATGGGGTTGGCGAGCGACATCGGGGTCCATTCGCTGCTGGGACACCTGTACGCGTGCGTCGAGTTGGCGGCCCGCCGCGGCCTGGACCGCGTGTTCGTCCACGCGTTCGGTGACGGGCGCGACTCGCCGCCCGACAGCGGGCTGGGCTACGTGAAGGACATCGAGGCCAAGCTCGCCGAGATCGGCGTCGGGCGGATCGGCTCGGTGTGCGGCCGGTTCTACGCCATGGACCGCGACGACGCCTACGATCGGAACCAGTTGGCGTATCGGATGCTCGTCTTCGGCAAGGGGTGGCGGGCGCCGACCAGCACGGCCGCCGTTGAGCAGTATTACCAGAAACCCACCGCCGACAATATGAAAGGCGATGAGTTCATCTGGCCGACGATGGTCGGCCCCGACGGGGACGAGCCGCCTGGACTCATCGGCGACGGCGATTCGGTGGTCTTCTTCAATTTCCGGGCCGACCGCGCGCGACAGATCACCCGGGCGTTCGTGATGGACGAATTCCCCTTCAAGGGCAAGGACAAGGCCGGCAACGCATGCACGCTCGGCTTCGACCGCGGTCGGAAGCTCGAGGATCTGTGCTACGTCACCATTACCGACTACAAGGACGGCCAGCCGGTGCAGGTTGCGTTCCCCGATCCGCCGGAGCTAGTGAACATCCTAGGCGAGTACGCCAGCAGGATCGGCCTGCGACAGTTCCGCTGCGCCGAGACGCAGAAATACAACCACGTCACGTATTTCTTCAACTGCCGCCGGCGCGATCCGTTCCCCAACGAGGAGTGGGTGCTGGTCGAGTCGCCGAAGATCAAGACGTTCGACGTCAAGCCGGAGATGAGCGCGTACGAGGTGACCGAGGCCGTCCTGCCGCACATCGCGTCGGGCAGGTACGACGTCATGGTCGTCAACTACGCCAACCCCGACATGGTCGGGCACACGGGAGTCCTGTCCGCGGCGGTCAAGGCAGCCGCCGTCGTCGACGAATGCACGGGCCGGCTGCTGGGCGCCCTGCGCGACGCGGGCGGCGTGGGCATCGTCACGGCCGACCACGGCAACTTCGAGCTGATGATCGACCCGGAGACCGGCGGACCGCACACGGCCCACACCGTAGGCGACGTGCCCCTCATTATCGTAGACGACCGGTTCAAGGGGCGC
>CAYOGX010000361.1:0-5589 GCA_964403235.1 uncultured Planctomycetales bacterium
CCGTCGAGTTTCTTCAACAGGCGTCCAAGAGCGATCACCCGTTCTTCATGTACCTGGCGTTCAACGCCCCGCACGATCCAAGACAATCCCCGAGGCAGTACGTCGACAAGTACCCCCTGGACCGTGTGAGCGTGCCGAAGAATTTCCTGCCTGAATACCCGTACAAGGACAGTATCGGCTGCGGCAGAAGTCTGAGGGACGAGAGGCTCGCCCCGTTCCCACGGACGCACTATGCCGTCAAGGTCAACAGGCAGGAGTATTACGCGATCATCACGCACATGGACGCGCAGATCGGGCGGATCCTGGACGCGCTCGAGAAATCGGGCAAGGCCCGCGAGACGTACGTGTTCTTCAGCGCCGACCACGGTCTGGCGGTCGGCCATCACGGGTTGATGGGCAAGCAGAACCTCTACGACCACAGTGTCAGGGTGCCGTTGCTGGTCGTCGGTCCCGGAGTTTCGAAGAACAAGAAGATCGATGCACCGGTCTACCTGCAGGACATCATGCCCTCGACGCTGGAGCTTGCGGGTATTGCCAGGCCCGATCACGTCCAGTTCGAGAGCCTGATGCCGCTCATTGAGGGCAAACGAGAAAGAAGCTACGACGCGATTTACGGGGCGTATCTGGGCCTCCAGCGGATGGTGACGAAAGACGGCTACAAGCTGATCCTCTATCCCAAGATCAAGAGGCGCCGGTTGTTCAACCTGAAGGACGATCCGAACGAGATGAGGGACCTGGCGGACAAGCCGGAATATACCCCGGTGATCAAAAAGCTGTTCGCTGCGCTCCTGAAGCTCCAGCGGGAGACCGGCGATCGACTTGACTTGAGGAGCGTCTATCCCGATTTGCAGCCGCGGTGATCCTGATCTCACGACCCGTCTTGTTCGATCGTGACGTCCTCGGTCAGTGGTATCGTACCGGTTCGATCGTGCGGGAGGACCGCTTCGCTTTGTACTGGGCGGTCTGACTGAGAGCGGGGTTGTGTCGGAGGAGGCCCATGGCCAAGAAGAGATGCTTGATGATCGGTGCCGGCGGCATGGCGGCGAGTTGGATCCGGCAACTGCACGATCACTTCGGTGATCGGATGGCGTTCGTCGCGCTGGTGGACGTCCGGGACGAACCGCTGGCGACCAGCGGCGACTACATCGGCTTGCCCGCCCATTGCCGATTCAAGAATGTGGGGGAGGCCTTCGAGAAGGTCGAGGCCGACTTCTGCGGCATCTGTACGCCGCCGGCGTTCCACGAAGAGGCCATCATGCTCGCGACGGCCCGCGGCATGGACATCCTGTCCGAGAAGCCCGTCTCCGACACATGGGAGGCCTGCGAACGGATCTACCGCGCGGTCCGCGAGGCGGGCGTGCGCATGCAGGTCATCCAGAACTACCGGTTCACGCCGTTCATGCTGGCGTTTCGGCAGGCACTTCGCGAAGGCAAGCTCGGCCGGGTCAATTACATCATGGCCCGGTTCGCGGCCGACTATCGGGAATACGGCGCTTGGGGCGCGGCGTTCCGTCACGAGATCCCGCATTCACTGCTGGTCGAGGGGGCGGTGCACCATTTCGACATGATCCGCAACCTGTCCGGGTCGACCTGCCAGACGATCACCGGTTGGGAATGGAACGTGCCGTGGAGCAGCTTCAAGGGCGAGTGCGAGGCGCTGTACGTCATGCAGATGGCCAACGACGTGCGGGCGTGCTACGAGGGGAGCTGCAACGCGGCCGGCACGCAGAACAGTTGGTACGAGGAATTCTACCGGGCCGAGTACGAGGGCGGCGCGGTGGCGGTCGACCGCGATCAGGTCGTCCGCGTGTACGAGCACACGCCCGGCCAAGGCCTGCGAATGCACGAGTTGCCGCCCGTTCGGCCTCGGTTCACCGCACATGAGTACCTGTTCAACGCCTGGCTCGACTGGCTCGACGGCGGTGAGGAGCCGGAGACGGTCCTGGCCGACAATATCCACAGCGCAGCGATGCTATTCGGTGCGATCCGGGCGTCGGCGTCGGGGCAGCCCGTCGACGTTCAGGCAATGGTTGACGCCATCTAACACCGGCGGGGTCAACGGTCGCCGGGACCGACCGTGACGTCCGGGAAATCGATCAGCCGCAGTTGCCAGTTGATCTGCTCGAATTCGGTGGGCCGATCGATCGTGTAGAAGAACAGGCCGCCGTCGAGCCCCTGCGACACCCATTTTCGCGCCACATCAAGCCACGCCGACCGAGGTGTTCGCACAAAGGCCCCGCCGCCGTACAGGTCTCCCCAGAGCTTGACGTTCGTGCCCGCGATCGCGCGTTTGTAGCGATCGAGCGACAGCCCGCCCACATGGTCCACGTAGCCCATGCTGCACGCCATGACGCGGTCGATCCAACCGCCCCGGGCCCATGTCGTTAGCGCAGCGACGAACTCCGGATAGTCCCCGCGGTATACCGACGCGTTCTTTTGGTGATACCGGTAGGACGGGATCCGCGCGGCGATCAGGACGCGGTGGCCCCATTTCTTTTCGGCCGCCCGCCGCGCCTCGTGGATCCGTCGAACCACGTCCACGAGCGACGGCTCGTCGAACGCCTTGTTGCTCGCGAACCGCGCGAAATCGAGGTTCACCCCGTCCACGTCGTACTTGGTCAGCTGTTCCGTCGCGATCTTGACGACGTAGTCCCGGACCGGCGGGTGGCGGTAGTCGAGGAACTGCCCCGATCCGCCGATGAGGTACTCAGGATGCTCGGCGATGGTTCGTTCCCTTAGCGGACCGGTGTACGAGATGTTCATGCCCATATCACCGAACACCTTCAACCCGACGGCGCGCGCCTCGTCGACGGCGACCGCCAATGGATCGCCCTGGCTCATCCACGCGGTCCACTTGGCGGCGGGGCCGTGCGGCCCGTGTTGGTCCGTCGGCAGGTGCCGCTCGACGACGTCGCTGTGGTACCAGGCTTTGGACCCGACCCGAATCACGTGCACGTAGACGTCGGTACAGCCACGGACCTTGTTCAGGCGCATCTCGTTCCGCACGTGCGCCCGGAGCGTCAGCGACGCCGGCTCGTAGTGACACGGCGTGCATGGCTCCACATAGCCCGCGAACGGCCGGCCTTGGGTCCGGGCCTGTGCGCGGACCTCTCGGAAACGCGCCGCCTCGGCGTCGGTCATGGGGACAAATCGGATGTACCGCACCGACGCGTCCCGCCAGTACCGCGCCCCGCCGCAGGCCAGACAGACGTCCTGCCCCGTCAGGTCCGCGCTCTTGATGTAGAACTCCTGCATCAGGCGCGATCTCGAGGGGACCGGCCCGGTGTGGTACTCGGGCACGGGGTACTGGATCCGCTCCTTCGAGAGGGAGAGCTGCAACGACGCGTACGGCGCCATGCCGAGGTAGATTCGGTGCCAGCCCCCAAGCTTCGGCCTGAGCACCAGCGGCGGTGCGGTCGCCTCTTTGATCTTGTAGACAGGATGGCGCCCCGACACGACCGTCTCTTTGGCTAGCCGGACGCCGAAGGAATCCACCGCAGGCTTCTTTTTCGTGCCAGGCTGCAATGTCCAAGGCGTGGGCAGCGTGCCATCACCGGATCGCCCGCCGACGGCGAGCCCCGCCACGTTGCGATGGTCGATGACGAACACGTCGTCGACGCCGCGCAAGTCGATTGTCTTGGCCAGGACGACGTCGCCGGTGCCGAGCTTCTTGAGGCGCAGCATGACCCGATCGACTGGCATCGGCAGGTCGAAGGAGTAGTTCCACAAACACGGCTGGGTGCCGGCCGGGATTCGTCCCTCGATCGTGCCGCGATTCCAGACGGCTACGTCGGCGGGGCGCCATTGGTCAATCGTTGTGCCTATGTAGACGGTCGCGGGCCGCCAGGTCTTGCCGCCGTCGATGGAGGATTCGGCGGCCAGTTCCTCCTTCCGCTGACCGGCGATGGAGATCAGACGGTCGGCCCGGTCGGCCGGCCGACCCATCGTGAGCGTCTCCACCGCCCCCGACGTTGCGAACTTGCCCGCGCTTACCGCCGTACCGATGGCCATCACCAACGACAGGGCTGCCACCGTACCCGCTGCCTGCATCGGCCAACTCCTCTGCTCGGATCTCCGGAAGCCGCGTCGGCACACCGCCCGTGGCTTCCGTCGGGCATCGTCATGACGTATGCTTCCTACAGTCAGCCGTGCGCCGCGCAGCACGATATGGGATGGGCTTTCAGAAAGGAAGTGCTCCATGAACGTTCACTCCGAAGCGTGTCTGGGGGTTGCGGCCGTGCTCGTCGCCGTGTGCTTCGCGGCCAGCTCCTCGTCGAAGGCTGAGGAGCCAAGCGACCAGTACGCCCAGGCCATCTTGTCCGAACGAGGCCTGGCCGCCTACTGGCGGATGGAGGGTGACCTGAAAGACGCGAAGACCGGCGCGGCGGGCACGTTCCACGGCGGCCAGCCGAGCTTCGTGGCCGGTCCCGGTGGCGGCAAGGCGCTGACGCTGGGCAAAGGGCAGTTCGTCACGGTGACCAAGACACCGCACCTGGACCTGCCCGAGACGACGGTCGAGCTGTTCTTCAAGCTGACGGCCAAGCCCACGGACAACGCCTGCCTGATCGCCAAGCGGGGTGATGCATCGAACAAGCAGACGCGGTTCAGCATCCACGTGAGCGTGGATCTGACCGCGCTGCTGATCTGGAACGGGCGGGCCGTGCTGCGCAGCGATTTCCCGATCGCGCCGCTCCGGGTCGGCGTGTGGTATCACCTGGCGGTGGCGGCCGCCCAGAACCGCATCGACGTCACCCTGGACGGCATGCCATGTGGCAAGATCGCGGGCGATTCGTTCAGCTTCGCCGCCAAGGACCTGCCGTTGCGAATGGGCGTCGCCGATGCGCAGGGCACGGAGCAGTGCGTCTGCGCGATCGATGAGGTGGCGATCTACGGACGTGCGCTCGACCAGAACGAGATTCTCCGGCACGTGGACGCCGTCGGGTGGGCCGAGAAGAGGCAAGGGCTGCTCGAGCGGCAACGGAAGATGCGCGAACAGGAGCGGGCTCGTAGAGAAGCGAGGAGGCGCGTTCACATGAAAAAACTGACCGAGCGCATGAAGGACCCGCGACTGCTCGCCCGGGGCGAGACGCGCGTGTATCGCGGCGAACACCTGACGGCCATCCGGCTGCCGTTGGGTGGGATCGGGGCCGGCTGCATCCAGATCAACGGCAAGGCCGAACGGGAGATCTGGCAGATCTTCAACAACTTCAAGGCGGCCTTCGTGCCGCACAGCTTCTTCGCGGTCAGGGCCAAGGCCGAAGGGGGCCGGCCGATCGTCCGGGCGCTGCAGACCAGCGCCGTGGGCCCGTTCGAGCCCGTCAAGCGGCTGAGCTTCCGCGGCGAGTACCCGTTCGGCTGGTACGACTTCGAAGACGCCGATCTGCCGGTGGCCGTCGGCATGGAGACATTCAGCCCGTTGATCCCGCTCGACGCGAGGGATTCGGCCCTCCCCTGCGCGATCTTCAACGTGACGGCGAAGAACGCTTCTGACAAGCCCGTCGAGGTCAGCCTTGTGGCCAGCCAGCAGAACGCGGTGGGCTTCACCGGCAAGGCCAAGATCGAGGGCCGGCGGTTCCGCGGATACGGGGG
>CAYOGX010000362.1:0-5575 GCA_964403235.1 uncultured Planctomycetales bacterium
GCCTGGCGCCAAACGGTTTCGCTCTGTGCCTCGACGCCGCCGACGCCGCAGAAGACGGCCACGGCCCCGTCGAGCACGCGCAGGCTGCGCTCGACCTCGGCGGTGAAGTCCACGTGCCCGGGCGTGTCGATCAGGTTGATGCTGTGGCCCTTCCAGGGCAAGGTGACGGCCGCGGAGTAGATCGTGATGCCCCGTTCCTGCTCCTGCTCGTCGAAGTCGGTCACGGTCGTGCCGTCGTCGACCTCGCCCATCCGGTGGATGCGACCGGTGTAGTAGAGCACGCGCTCGGTGGTCGTCGTCTTGCCCGCGTCGATGTGGGCGACGATGCCGATGTTACGAACTTTCTCGAGCCTGCTCGGCATGCCGAACCGCCTCGTCTGATGAACGACCTACCGTCCCGTTGAGCCCGGATGCACCCGGACCGACTCGGCGGGCGTTGGGTATCACGGTTCCGTGGTGCCTGCTGGTCAAACGCCCCTTGAGAGTATAGCCGGTCTGTCCGGGGATGGACAGCGGTGCGACGGCCCCTTCGGGACCCCTGCAAAGGGGCTGTCACGTACCGTCCGAGCCGGCCCGCCGGCCGAAGGCGACGCCAACGCCGCTTTCAGTAGGAGGGTTTCGTGGTGTGCTGCCGGGTGACATGGGCAGGCTGAGCGAGCCACGAGCGAAGTGTGCCCGTGCGATTGCGGTCGATGTCCGCCGCCACGGAATCCATCTGGACGCGCGATTCAGGCAGTACCGGCGGCGGCCCTTCGGCGTCCGCGAATGTACAGGATCAACAGCAAGAAGGTGGCCACCCCGCTAAGGGCCACGAACAACAGGTTGATCTGGGTCAGGTCCTTGTACTGCTCGAACAGGAACCCGATCACCTCCTCTTGGAAGATCGGCCCGATGCTGCCGAGCCCGTTGATGATGCCGACGGCGGTAATCGTTTCGCGCTTGCCGCCGACACCGATGACGGCCGTGCCGACGATCAGGCTGTCCGGGCCGTAGATCATGAACCCGACCAACCCGTAGGCGGTCACGAGATAGAACGGACCCACGCTTCCCATCGTCGCCGCGAAGACAAACGCCCCCGTCATGCCCAGACACATGATGAGGCACAACACCCGCCAATTGCCCTTGAACACGCGATCGAGCAGCAGGCCGGTCAGGATCATCGGGACGATGCCCGCGATGTCGAACACCGATCCGTAGAACGCGGCGGTGGCCTCATCCACCCCTAGCGATTGGTTCAGCAGATAGGGCGTCCAGGAATCGAGCGCGTAGCGCAGGAATTTCAGGAAGAAGTAGATGAACCCCATCATCAGGACGGTGGGCGTGAACAGGACCCTGAAGAACATGGTCCACCCATCCTGGGTGTGTGTCTCCGCCTGTCCGGTGTTGTTGTCTAGTTCGCTTTCATCGCCGACGAGGGGCGTCAGGCCAACGTCTTCCGGTTTGTTCCGCTGCCAGGCCAGGAACAGCGCCCAAATGCCGAGCATGACCAGCGAGCAGCTCCAGAAGGAGATCCGCCAGGCCGCGTATGCCATCAGCCCGCCCTTGAGGGTGGCCAGGATCAGCGCGACCAGCCACTTGCACCCGAGGTTGCCGACGACGTAGCACGTCGACCACATGCCCATGATCGTGCCGCGTTCGTTCGAGCGCATCCAGGGCGCGACGGCGCCGACGTTGCCGGGCCAGCCGCTTGCCTGCGCCAGCCCGTTGACGATCATGAACCCCAGAAACGCGGCGTAGGTTTCGGTGAAGCCGAAGACGATGTTGCACGCCAGCGTGATGACCATCCCGCACAGCAGCAGGACGCGGGACCCCGTCCGCCGACCAAGCGCGCCGTTGACGAATTGCCCGATCATGTAGGCCGCCAGGAACGCGGTCCAGATGTGCGCCAGCTCGGTCGTGTCCCAGCCGAGCTCGTCCTGGATCGGGGCCTTGAGCGAGCCGTAGGCCTTGCGGCAGAAGTAGTACCCCACGTAGCTGAGGTACGTCGCGAACAGGACCTTCCGCCGCCACCGACGGTGCTCGTCGGTCAGCACGCCGATCTGGCCCGGCGTTTCCGACGATGGGGTGTCACTCACGTTGCGCTCCCTCCCTGGGATTCCGCTGGTGTCTCAGCCCCGTATCGTGACCAGGGCCATCTCACCGGGCCCTATGTCGGGATGAAATCCGTCTTCGGCGTTATCTGCAGGCAGGTCTCGGCCAGCAGTCTCGCGACGTTCTCCAGGTCCGACAGGCTCACCACCTCGACGGGCGTGTGCATGTATCGATTGGGCACGCTCACCAACGCCGCCGCGACGCCCGCCCGGGTGATCTGGATGGCGTTGGCGTCGGTTCCGGTCGCGGACGGTTCGCCCTCGCGCTGATGCGGAATCTTCTTCCTGCGGGCGGTGTCCATCAGCAGCTTGCCCAGAACCGGGTTGATGTTCGGGCCGATCGAGATGACCGGCCCCTTGCCGACGGCCAGGTCGCCGACGATCTTCTTCTCCGCGCCCGGGTAATCGGCCGAGTGTGTCACGTCCACCGCGATGCCCACCGCCGGGTCGAGCCCGAAACACGAGGTCCGCGCGCCGCGCAGCCCCAGCTCCTCCTGCACCGTGCTGACCGCGAACACCGCGCACCGGCATCGGCGTCTCGAGGCCTGGATCAAACGCAGCGCCTCCATCACGATGAACGCGCCGACCTTGTCGTCCATGCCTGGCGAGGCAATCAAGTCGCCGTCCATCTTCGTCACGCCGAGCTTGTAGGTGATCGGGTCGCCGAGCGCGACGCGTTTTTCGGCCGCCTTCTTGTCCTTGGCGCCGATGTCGAGCCACAGGTCGTTCAGGTCGACCTTCGCGCTGCTGCGCTCTTCGGGCTTCATCAGGTGGATGGCCTTGCGACCGACCACGCCCTCGACGCGGCCCCGAGCGGTGTGGACCGTCAGCGTCAGGCCGGGCACGACCGTCGCGTCGATCCCGCCGATCGGGCCGAAATGAACGAACCCTTCATCCGTGATGTACCGGACCATGAACCCGATCTGATCGACGTGGCCGGCCAGCATCACCCGCGGCGAGCCCTTCGGATTCAGCGCCGCGATCGTATTGCCGTGCACGTCGGGCGTGATCCGGTCGGCGATCGGCTTCATCCGTTTCCGGACGATCCGCTGGACGGGCTGCTCGAACCCCGAGGGCGAGGGCGTCTCCAGGAGTTGGTGCAGGAACTCAACCGATTCGGTCCGCATGGCCGCTCCTTCTCGCTATGGGCGATCCATTTCACTACAGGCGCCGTGACGGTGCCCGGGCTGCTCTTGTACGCGCTGCCTTGACCCAATGCAAGCCTACCGCCAGGCCAGTCCGAGGGCGCTGCGGCCGACCCACGCGCCATGGCGGGAGCTGCGCAGCGCTGTTACACTGTCTTGAGGACGAAGCAGTTGGCCTGCATCGGCAGATGACCCACCGGCGTCGCGCATGACGGTGACGGCACGACTGCCGGGCGAGAATGATCTCCCCTTTCGCTGGTGGGCCATATCAGTCTCAGGTCCAGGCGCCGTCGGGCCGGGTGAATCGAGTCGTCCCGAGAGATCGGTGAGGAGGCGCAGACGATGAGGAACGTCGTCGCGTTTGCATGCGTGGTCGGCGCGGTCTGTGCGTTGGCCCCTACAAAGTTGGCGGCCGACTGGTACGACGACTTCACCGATGGAAGCTACTGGAACGACCCCAACTACACGTTCGACTGGTACGCCCCACCGCCCGAGTATGGCGGCCCCGGGTCTGACCCCAACGCGTGGGACATCGACAACCCCTACTGGACGTTCTACCCGCTGGCGTCCAGCTACGGGGTCATTGAGTGTGTGACCACCCAGACCGGGGTCAACTTCATGCGGATCTACAGCCAGCCAAATCCCCTTGCGCCGCAGTACAGCTTCTTGGGCGCAACCGTCGACGACGAGGATTCCGACCCCAACACCAGCACCAGCTACTTCGACGATTCGACATCCCACTACCTTCTCCTCAGGATGCTCTACCCCGGCGCCGAGCCGGATCCAAACGATCCCACCTTGGACAGGGGTTCGGCCATGCTGTTGCTGCACGCCAACCCCGCCAACTGGTACGCCTTTGTCTTCTTCATCAACTTCGACGACAAGATCCCTCCGTGGAACAAGGATCCGAACATCGATCCGAACGACTACTACGAGCAGTGGGGACACGGATGGTGGAACAAGCATGAGTGGGGGACGCACCATGCCGACCTGGTGGCCGGTGAAGGGACGGACGGGAGGAACTTCAGACGCGTCTGGATCGATCCCAATGGCGTCCGCGAACTCTACTCCGACGACCCCAACACGTCCGACCCCAACGATACCACCTGGCTCGAGCCGCCCGAGGGCGGCAGCGGCATCACCAGGCACCGCGATCCGAACTACGATGATCCGAAGTGGTACGGTGTGAACCTCGATGATTGGGAGCGACAGGGATTCTGGATGTTGCTCCAGTTCGATCTCGATCCCAACTACCCCAACAAGCCAGGCGACCCTAACGGCAAGTATCTCAAGGGGGCGATCTGGAACGGTGACAAGTATGCCTGGGACGGGGAATGGCTCCTCGAAGGTGAGCTTTCGACCAACTACTGGACCGGCGGCACGGATCCGCTCTATTGGTACTCGAGCAAGGCGAGCGGCATCTGTGGGATCGCGTCGGCGTCTGATACGGAGTATCTAAACGGCCATCCCTCCGAGGTCGCCTACGGTGACTTCGAGGTCCGCACCGGCGTGTTCTGGCCAGTGGCCCGCACGCTCACCGTGAAGCTGATGGACTGCTGCGCACTCAACATCGAACCGAACCTGGCCCACCCCGACGGCGGGGACAAGCGGCGATACACCCTCGGGACGGCCGTAGTCCTCGATGCCATCGTGCCGTGCGGCAACAAATCCTTCAAGAAGTGGACCGTCAAAGGCCCAAACCAGTCCGACGACCCCAACTACCTGATCGTCACCGACACCAACGAGGTCCTGTACCTGACGATGGACGGCGATTACCTGGTCAAGGCCGCGTGCAAGTGTGGCGGCGGCACCGAACCGTTTGCGTCCGTGGTCCTCATCTTACTTGGCCTGGGCGTTGCGCTTCGCCGGATGCGATAGTGGCCGCGGGCGTCGCCGCCGTTCCGCGCTCCACAACCGAGCCCGCAACCGCGTTGACTCCCCTGAATGAGGACGGTCCGGTAGCATGATGGCGGGCCTGAACGCTTTGGCGCTTGTGGTTCGGGCCGGTCGGACCTAGTGTATCGGACCCCCTTTGCGGCCTGCGACCGGCCGTCCGCGGCGGACGTTACGGATGGGTCCGTACCGCGGGCCCTGCCGGTCCGACCGAGGCCGTCTGGACCGAGGACGTAGCGTGGCGGTGTCGAATCGGACAGCTTGGTTGATCGTGGCGGTGGTGGTGGCGGTCTTCGTCGTGCTGTCGCACGGCTGGAGCCTCGACGTCGGGCTGTATCTCGACGATCACAGCCACTACGCCCAGTTGCGTGAGAGCGGGTGGGGGTATCACAGCGTCGTGGAGGCGTGTCGGCTGGGCATCATCGGGCGGGTGATGCACACGTGGTT
>CAYOGX010000363.1:0-5573 GCA_964403235.1 uncultured Planctomycetales bacterium
GACCCACGTCTTCGCCGAACGCCGGCCGAGGTCCTATCGATTCTGACCCCCGCGCCCCACACTTCGCAGCCGCGGGCATTGATGTGTGTACAAGAGAATTGTACAGTATACGCGGATCACCGAGGCCAGACCCATGAGGCGGCGCTCACAGTCCATGATTGCTCTGGGTCTGCTGGCCGGCCTGGCGTTCCAGGTCGGCTGCAACGACCCGGTTGCGCGAAAACAGACGGCCCACCGTACCCGGCACATTGCGTTGTGGCTCGGTGAGGCGGTCGATCGGGAACGGAGCGGGTCGGCCATGATCAACACCACCTTGCGCGACGCCGAGCGGATTTGGGCGTTGGACGCAACCCGTACCCGCCAGAACCAGCGCGAGCTCCGCGAGCTGATCACGTGGGAGCAGCGCCGGTGGCAGCGTCGCGTCCCGTTGTTTGGGGCTCGGATCGAAGAGGAACTCGCCGGCAAGCCCGAACGCGTGCGACCGCTCGCCGTCCGGATGTTCTACTGACCCGGCACACCCACGACCCGCCACTGGCACACAAGAACGGTCCATCCCCGTTGGCGTGGCTATCGCCCTGTGCGTTCCAGGCGGTATAATGATAGACCTTCTACGGACGTCCCACAGTCAAGCGAAGGAGGAATCCATCATGTCCACGCCAGATCGTGATCCGTCGCGTGCGTTGACGCGCCGCCAGTTCGTTCGGGCCGCGGGTGCGTCGGGCGCGCTCGCACTGACGCCATCGGCCCACGGTTCGTCGGGCAAGGACGACTCGACTGCGCCAGCCGGTAAGGGCCCCAAGACCAAGCTGCCTACGCGCGTGTTGGGCAAGACCGGCCTGAAGGTCAGCACGATCTGTTACGGCAGCTATAACCTGTCGAACCCCCGGCTGCTGGACGAGGCACTCAGTAAGGGCATGACACTTGTAGTGACCGCCAACGACTATCAGAACGGCACGGCCGAGCGGGCCATCGGCGAGGTGATGAAGCGTCGGCGCAAACAGGTCGTGCTGGGGACGGGCAAGGGATGCAAGACGCAGACCACCACCGACGAGCTGCTTCGCGAGATCGACCGCAGCCTGGAACGGCTCCAGACCGACCATGTGGACCTGTGGCGGGTGCATCACGTGAACGACGCGCGGGTGCTCAAGAACGAGGCGATTTACGAGTCGTTCGACAAGGCCAAACAGGCGGGCAAGGTCGGTCACCTGGGTCTGTCCACGCACACGTCACCGGCGACGGGCAAGGTGGTCGAGGCGGCCATCGCGTCCAAGCGGTTCGAGTTCCTGATGTCCAAGTACAACTTCATGGAGTTTCCGGAGAACTACGTCCCGTTCGCCAAAGCCGCCAAGGCCGGCATGGGCGTGATCGTCTTCAAGGTCGACGCGGGCCGACGCGAGAAGGCCGTCCAGGAGATGACGCGGCTACAGAAGGAGCTGAAGGTCTCGGCCGGGCAGGCCAAGATCAAGTGGGCGCTCAACAACAAGCACGTCACGTCGGTCGTCAGCGGCGAGCGAAGCTTCGAGGGAATCCGCGAGGCCTGCCAGGCCGTCAGCACCCCCCTCAGCCGGGCCGAACGCCGCTACCTCGACGCATACGCCGAGCGGTTCAAGCATGAATACTGCCGATACTGCGGCACGTGCGCGGGCGCGTGCCCCCACGGCGTGCAGGTCGACGACGTGATGCGGTTCGCGATGTACTTCAAGTACTACGGTGCGGAGAAGGCGGCCATGCAAGAGTACGCCGCCCTGCCGTCGGCCAAACAGGCCGCTCATTGTGCCGGATGCAGCGGCGACTGCATGGCGGCATGTCCGAACGGTGTCCGCATTCAGCCACAACTGGCTGAGGCCCACGAATTGCTCACGTTGGGGGCAGGGACCGACCATTATGCGTAGCGGCGGGGCGATGCTCGTATGGATCGGCCTTGGCGCAATGGCCGCAGCGACCGGCTGCATGGAGGAAACCGCCTTCCGTTGCGCCCCGGACGTCGTCTTGCCCAAGTCCGTGCATTCCCACCCGTGGATCTTGCTGGCCGAGCCGAACACCTACGACGCCTCAAACCTCCACGAGTACATCAACGGCGGGGCAAGGCCCTACATCGAATACGGCATGACCCAACTGATCCATGCGGTCTTCACGCACAAGTCCTCGCCGGACCGTCGGATGACCGTGGACGTGTACGAGATGGCCTCGCCGCTGGCGGCCTACGGGATCTACTCAATCCAGAGGCCCGACCAGGCGGAGGACGTCAACCTGGGCCTGAGCGGGTTCTGGTCCGAGGGGCTGCTCTGCTTCGTCAAGAACCGCATCTTCGTGTCCGTCGAGCCCCCGGGCGAAGGGCCGCGCGACTACGCGTCAGCCATGCTCATCGCCACGTACGTCGCGGACCACATCCATCTATCGGTATCGCCGCCGGTGATGCTCAGCGCCTTGCCCGACCACGACCGCGTCAAGCGCAGCGAGAAGTACCTGGCCCAGAACATGCTCGGCCATCGGTTCCTCGGGGCCGGCTGGCTGGCGAGCTATCGCTATCGCGGCGTGACCCACAACCTATTCGTCATTCCGTGCAAGGATTCCGCCGAGGCGATGGAGCGCTATGAGAATCTGGCCAGCTACGTAAGCGAGAACGGCAAGATCATCCGGCGGGTGAAGGGGATTGGGCGGGCCGCCCTGATCGGCAAGGGCGAATCCGTGGGGCGCCTGTTCGTCGCGTGCAGCGGCAAGTTCCTGGCCGGCACGACCGATTGCTTCGATGACGACCGATCCGTCAAGCTATCACGGAAACTGATCGAGAACGTCACGCGAATGGGGCTATAATAGCAGGACTGGGACAACCGCCACGGCGAGCCGTCGTTCGGACGTCGGGTCCGGGCGATAGGAGGGATTCCAAGGCCGTTGGTCGTGTGCACCCGGGGCCACGCCGACCGACCCGGCATGAGGAGGCTGTCCGATGCTCCAGTGCAGTCAGTGCGAACACTTCATTCGCGGCGAGAGCGGGCAGGTGGGCTTCCGGTGTGACCCGTTCGCGACGATCAAGGAACCCGAGTGCCTGATCAAGTGGCAGTTGATCAAGACGAGCGAAACGGCGCGTCAGATGGATCGCATGGTCAAGGCCTACGAAGCCACCGTCAAGATGTACGAGCGACTGGCCCCTCTGCAAGAGAAGATGTTCCGGCACATGGAGCGAGAGGTCGACGAGTTCGAGGAGACCGAGGGCTGGAAGTACACCGAGGACGAGGACGAGACGGACCAAGACGAGCAAGACGATCCGGCCCGCTAGCGACGCCCGGTCGGGCCTCGTAAGGGGAGACTGACATCAGGCAGTCACCCGTCTCGGCGGCACGCGGTCCGGGAGGCCCGCTCTGTATGGTTAACACGTCAGAGCAGCAGCGCCAACATCCCCCCTATGATCATAAAGAACACGCCCGCCCACAGCGCGATCCGAGACGGCTCCGTTCCGCTGGCGTACGCCTTGCCACCGACGAGGGCAGCCACGAGCACGCAGGCGTAGGGGACCCCGGGGATCGTTCCAAACATCAACCCGAGCCCCACACACCCCAGCACTGAGGCCAGGACCCATCGCAGCAGGTCGTGCCACGGCACGCGATCGGCAAGGCGACCCCGCCGTTTGCGCATCCGCTCGGCGAAGATCAGCCCGCTAACGTCAAAGCCGGTGCCGCACTCGGGGCAGATCCGCGTCATCAGCCACGCCAACTCGTAACCGCACTCGCAACAGCGGAGGTCCAACTTCTGGGGGATCGGCAGATGGAACGCCGCGCCGCAGTCGGGGCAGGACCGCTGATCGAGCCCTGTCAGGTCTCGGTCGCATCCACCGCAGGTCAGGCCCAGGCTCCGCGGAACCGGCATGCGGTCATCCCAGTGCGACAGGTCCAAAGGATCGTACGTGCCGGACGCACGGGGCCGGTCGGTGCCCGGTTTGGCCGATGATGACCCGTTTCGACGCATCGGCCCGTGCGCTCCTACCAGTTCCATACGGCCAGGAGGCCCATGACCGTCCAGAAGAAACCTATGACGAAGACGCTTCGGGCCCGGACCGTGGCGCGGAAGTAGTCGTGGACGACGACAAACAGCGCGCCGAGCAGACACGTCACGAGCAACATCCCCCCAATGAGCCGGGAGCGGCCCGCGATCGGGAAGATCCCCGTCACCACGCTCATCGCGCCGAGCGCCAAGAATACACCCGCGACCGGCCAGGTGATCCACTCCTCGAGAGACCATCGGGAAAGGAGGGCACTGCCGCTGGCGCGTTTCGGGGCCAGGGCCAAGTCACGCGGGTTGAAGTGCGTACCGCATTCCGGGCACCGGCGCGACGTCAACCCCGTCAGCTCGTAATCGCATTCGGGGCAGCGAAGGCCCAGCTCGGCCGGGATCGGGAAGAAGAAAGGGCGCCCACAGCGCGGGCACGACCGCTGCCCCTGACCCGTCAGGTCGGACCCGCACCTGTCGCAGGTCACGTGGAGATGAACGGGAACGGGTACGTCGTCGTCCCAGGTGTAGCGGTTCGGGTCGCCGATCTTGCCCGGTTTGAGCAGCTCGTCGAATTGCGACGAAGGCGACGATGGTCTGTCCGGGTTCATCGGTTCGTACCGGTAAGGGGCGTGGATCGCGTCGGCAGTCGCGGGAAATCCCCGGGCCCGAACGACACCACCTCGGCCGGCTGTGTCAGGCGCGACTCGCGGAACCCGAAGTAGCCCACCCCTCCCCTTCGGACGTAGACGGTTACGCGGACCGGATCGCGCAGGTCGTGTCCGGCGAACTCCTCGATCCCGAACACCACGCGCTCGGCCAAGCTGACCGGGCGACGCGTCAGACGGCGGACCCGCTGGGTGTGGAATAGCGGGACGGTCACGTCGACCGCCACCGGCGGGGTCGAGGTCGATCCGGTCCAGACGGCCTGATCGATGCGGACGGCCAACGACGACCGGCTCGGTCGGCCGGGACGGTGCGGCAACTCGTGATAGGAGATCGTGTCCACCTCCAGCCGGACGTGATCCACCCAGACGCTCGCCTGGCCCCGACCGACGAGCTCGAGCGCCTTGATGTTCCGCAGCCGCAGCCCCGCCCCGAGCAGGTCCAACGGCAAGGCAATGTCATTCGCGCCCGGCTGGGCCAACAACCATCCGGTCCCGTATCGGCCGAACACGTCGCGCAGGCGGACACCCAGGGTCACCGATTCGCCGCCGGCCACGAACGCGTCAAACCGCAGCATCTGCCAGCCGCTGAAGTTGTTTTGTTCGGGAACCAGCCCGATGTGGCCGCCGCCGGCGGGGTAGGACACCTCGAGCGAGCGTCGCCCGTCCGTGGCGTGTTTGTCGCTGGCGACCACGGTGGCGTTCACCGCCCGCCACGCCGACGCGGCCGCCCCTTCCATATCCGCCAGCCGCGATTGTCGGACCGGCAGCGGCCCGGTGACGAACGGCCTGGCCGGGACCGGCCATTCAAGTACCGCCCTGCGCAGCAGATCGCCCGACGCGCCGCCCCCCACTGCCGGCGCGGAGGTCGACGCGCGGTCCTGATTCTCCGACGCGGGCGCCGTGGTCACAACCGGCGGCGCG
>CAYOGX010000364.1:0-5564 GCA_964403235.1 uncultured Planctomycetales bacterium
CGCGACGACTGGCCCGACCTCTTCGAGCGCTGCCGCAAGGGGCTCGGGTTGCTCGCCCCGTCGCTGAACATCTGCAACGTCGCCCGTGGCCGGATCGACGGCTTCATCGACCACGGCAGCAGCATGGAGGGCCACGCGGCCGCAGCCCTCATCCTCGCCAACGCCGGCGGTGTGGTCCGCAACTACGACCGGTCCGAATGGGACCATCGCAGCCAGGGCATCGTCGCGGTCAATGCGGCCCTGCCGGGCGTCGCGACGTAGCGCGGAAGACGGGATCGCAGAGTGTCCTGTGCCTGAACCACTTACGCTCGATCTTCCTCAAATACACACAGAAGACCTGGGCCAGCAGCCAGGCGCCGCGTATAATGAGGACGGGGCAAATAGCGCCAAAAGTTGAGGGGTGACGCGATGAGGGCGTGGGCGGCTATCGGTCTCACGGTCGGTGCTGTGGCGCTAGCCTGGTCAACGGCTCACGCCGAACCAGCCACCTTCCAGGGCCTCGGCGACCTCCCGGGGGGACCGTTCCACAGTTTGGCCACGGGCGTCTCGGGCGATGGATCGACGGTCGTTGGCGTGGGGAACGCGCAGCCCTACGGCGGGGAAGCCTTCCTATGGAAGAACGGCGTCATGAGCGGACTGGGAGACCTCCCCGGCGGCGGTTTCGAGAGCGTTGCCATGGCCGCCTCAGGGGACGGGTCGGTGGTTGTAGGCTTCAGCCACTCGGGCCGCGGGGACGAGCCCTTTCGCTGGGAAAACGGCGTCATGACCCCCCTGGGCTTTCTGCCCAATGCGTATCCTTGGAGCAGGGCATACGGGGTCTCTGCGGACGGGACCGTCATCGTAGGGTCGAGCAACGACCGAGGCTTCCGGTGGGACAGCGGTGCGATGAGCGACCTGGGCTCCCTGGCTGGTGGGCGGTACAGAAGCGACGCCTACGCCGTGTCGGCGGACGGGTTGATTATTGTGGGGTCATGGGGGGACGCTGGGGGGGGGACCGAGGAGGCCTACATCTTCGAGAGGCGCGTCATGAGCGGGCTGGGGTACCTGCCTGGGGCCGTGGTGCCTTACAGCCGCGGGGCCGCGATCTCTGCGGATGGGTGCGTGGTAGTGGGGGACAGTAAGTCGCAGGACAGCGTTTTTTACGAGGCGTTTCGCTGGGAGGGCGGGATGATGACCGCGCTGGGCGGTTTCCCCCGCGTGTATTCCTTGGTCAGCAACGCGCGCGATGTGTCGGGCGACGGGACGACAGTCGTGGGGGGGAGCCGCGACGGTTCGGAGGAGGATGCCTATCGCGCCTTCATCTGGACCGGCGCTACGGGGATGCTCAAGCTCAGCGACGTGCTCAGCGTCCTTGGCGTCGACGTGAACGGCTGGTGGTTGACGGACGCCACCGGAGTTTCCGACGATGGCCTGACCATCGTCGGCTATGGGTACTCCGCGAACGGTAATGAAGGCTGGATCGCGACGCTGCCGGCCGACTGGATCGACCAGGTGACGTACGAGCTGACGGTGAGCATCGCCCAATCGGGGTGGTCGGACTGGGGGACGGTCGATGTCGAGCCGAACCTGGCGAGGTACTTCGTCGGCAAGGCCGTCACGCTGACGGGTGAGGCCGACGGCGCCAAGGCCTTCAAGTGGTGGAAGCTGTACGATCCCAATCACCCCAACGACCCGAACTACATCACCACCGACGCCAACAACCCGCTCACGCTCGTCATGACGGCCGACCGCCAGGTCGTCGCCGTCTTCAGATGCGCCGGCGGCGGGCTCCCCCTGCCGGCATTGACATTGGGCATGCTCGGATTGTTCGCGTTGATCCGACGCAGGGCGTGGTGAGCCAACGGAACTGGCTTGCGCGATCCCAGACCATCCCAGGGCGGTCTGCTCCCCCCTTCATCTAAGGTGCCTGCAACAAGGACTGAACAGTACGTCCCTGGGAGGTCTTCCATGGGTGGCCCATGGCTTTAGCCGTGGGGGCCCCATCCCGTTGGGATGGGGACGCGAATCCCCGTTCGAATTCGTGTCCCCCACCGCTGAAGCGGCGGGCCACCCAACAGATCCTCGCGGGGCGGTCTGCTGGCCCCTTCGTTCAAGCCAGGGGTAATCCGGGTCCGATTCAGGGAAAGACCGCGTGGCTGCGTTGCGGCTCGTCGTCGATAAGAGGGGCACAGCAGTCTCCTCCTCCTGTTCCCTGCACGACGAGGCCCGCGGAAGCGCGGGTCTCTTTTTTTGTAGCGTGGGGTGGCTCAAGACGGTCTCGGGCCGATCGGGCGTGGTGACGGGTCCCGATTCGCTGTCGCTGCCAGCTCGATCCGCTCCCCCGCCAATGGCGGGCTTGCGGAGTAGACCTCCTGGACCTGGATGCGGGCGACCCGGCCGATTGGGGTCAGACGGTGACCGGTATACACGCCCTTGATCTGGTAGGCGATGGGGTCCGTGGTGATGACGGCCGCGGCGACCTGCGTGTCGGCCGGCAGGTCGCGCAGCGCGGCGACCGAACGTCCCACCCCCAAGAGCATGGTCGCCGAGCGGGTCGGTAACAGGGAAAAGGCGGGGACGATCTCGGGGTGGCCTTGCGGGCCCAAATAGGCGAGGACCTTGACCGCGCGGGTCCGGTCGAACTTCTCGGCGACGCGCGGTGGGAGGGCGTTGGCCCCGCGCCGGCCGACCAGGCGGCTCAGGAGCTTCCTCGGCAGAACGTCGGCGGCCACGCCCAGCTTCGAGAACCGCCACACACCGGTGACGGCCTCGACGTCGATGACGGCCACCCGAGTGACGCCGAGGTAGGCGTTGTAGCGGAAGATCTCCTTCCGGTTCATCTGCTCGACGTGCGGCCCGCCATCGACGAACTCGCGGAACCGACCGCGGATCGTCCAGACGCGAAGATCGTCGGTGGCCAGGGCGGCGCAGATGCGTGGGTCGGCGGCCAGGTTGGCCTTCGTCTTCCAGATGAACAGCTCGGCGAAGATGAGCGTCCGCTCGTCAGCGGCGTCCAGGCTGACGATGGGCACCACGTTCGGCTTGCCGGACGCGTCCCGGGTGGCCAGGAACTTGGGCGTCATCTCGCCGCGCAAGGCCTGGATGAGCTCGTCGTCAAGCGTCTTGGCCACCGAAGTCATGTTCCTTGCGCCTCCACCTTGGCATCAAGCCGGGTCGGGCCGGACCAGCGGACCACCTCGACCCCTTCGTCACGAACGGCGCGGGTCAAGCGGTTCATTGTCTCGGCCGACAGGAGGGGTTCGTCCGCCAGGGGGAACGCTCGGTCGAGCATCTCGTACTTCGACGTACACAGGTTGGTAAAGGCCAGCAGATCGTAGCGCTCGAGCGTCGGCACGTTGGCCTTGAGGTACGCGGCGATGCCCCGCAGATTCGGCTCATCGTCGGTATGGCCGGGGATGACGGGCGTGCGGACCCAGATCGGCAGGCCCGCGCCGACGATCCGGTTCAGGTTGTCGAGGATGCCATCCAGCGGCGCGCCCGTCAGCCGGCGGTGCTCAGCCGGATCGATCACCTTCAGGTCGAACAGGACCAGATCGACGGATTCGAGCACCGGCTCGAGCCACTCCGGGCGGGCGAGCCCACACGTATCGAGCGCGACGTGTACGCCCTCGGCGCGGCACCTGGGGGCGAACTCCAGCAGAAACCGGTGTTGCATCAGCGGCTCGCCGCCGGACAGGCTCACCCCGCCCCCCGAGGTCTGGTAGAAGGTGCGGTCCTTCAGCACCACCTCGAGCAAGTCGTCCACACCGTACTCGACGCCCACTCGCTCGAGCGCGGCCGAGGGACACGCCTGGGCGCACTGGCCGCAAGACTCGCAGCGATCCCGATCGATCTGCACCCGCCCATCGGTCAGCCGGATCGCGTGCTGAGGGCAGGCCTCGGCGCAGTCGCCACAGCCCAGGCAGAGCGCCCCCTGCCACATCACCTCCGGACCCGCACCCATCCCCTCGGGGTTGTGACACCAGGGGCAGGTCAGCGGGCAGCCTTTGAAGAAGAGGGTGGTCCGGATCCCGGGCCCGTCTTCGGTGCTGAACCGTTGCACGTTGAACAGGGTGCAGGTTACGGCGCTCATGCGGCAGTCACCGGTCGCATCTTTGATCGAGATCGCTCACGTCAACGCCGCCCTACCGCGTTACACGGCGTGCGACACGCGGGAGATGATCTCCTCCTGGATCTCCCTGCCCAGCGTCACGAAGTAGGCATTGTACCCGGTCACGCGGACGAGCAGGTTGCGATACGCCGCCGGGTCGGCCTGGGCCTGGCGGAGCGTCTCGGGCTCGAGGACGTTGATCTGGAGTGCGGTTCCGCCTTCCGAGGCGTAGGCGCGCAGAAAAGCGGCAAGCTTGTCGAGATGCTCGGCGTCACGCAGGAGCGAGGGCGACAGCGTGATGGTGTGGCTGTCGCCGTTGGGCGCGGTCTCCAGGCCGAGCTTGCCCGTCGAGCGGGCGTTGGCGGTCGGACCGTTGCGGTCGCAGCCGGTGACGGGGCAGGAGCCGTTGGACAGGTACGTTCCCCGCTTTCGGCCGTCGGGCGTGGCGGCCGTCCTCGGACCGTAGGCGACCCAGTAGTTCCACGACAGGTACCCGCCGCGGTAGCGCTTGCCGGTGGCGGGCGAGACCTTCCGGTAGGCCCGCTCGGTCCAGAAGGTGGAGACGTCGCGGGCCAGGGCGTCGGCCCGGTCGTCGTCGTTGCCGTATTTGGGCGCCTTGTTGGCCAGCAGGCATCTGAGCTTCTCGTGGCCCTCGTAGTTGTCCTCGATCGCTCGGATCAGCTCGGCCATGGCGACGCGTCCGTCCTCGAAGACGAGCTTCTGAACGGCGAGCAGCGAGTCGACGGTGGTGGCCAGCGCGATGGCCTCAATCGTCAGGTAGTTGTGCTCGGCACCGCCGGCCGTGATGTCCTTGCCGTTTCGGGCGCATCCGTCGACCAGCAACGACAAGAATGGCGTGGGCGCATAGCGGGCGCGGATGGCGTCGGCCTGGTTGTTCGCGTCGACGATCCAATCGATCAGGTGCCCGAGCTGCGTGCGGAAGGCGGCGTAGAACTGCTCGAAGTCGGCGAAATCGGTGGCCCGGCCGGTCTTGGGCCCGATCTGCCGACCGGTCGCCTGGTCGCGGCCGTCGAACAACGCCAGCTCGACCGCCTTGGCCAGGTTCAGGTTCACGTCCACCGTGCCGGACCGGTCGTTGCCCTGGAGCGTGTTCTCCAGGCAGCCGACCGGCGCGTAGTCCCACAACTGGTCCTCGGGCAACCCCTCCCAGGCCAGACCCTTCATCGACTTCTCGTCGAAGTTGAGCAGGAACGGCGAGCCCTGGGCGGCCGCGATCAGATCGACGACGCGCTTGAGCAGCTCAGGGGGGGTGCCCGCGTGGAGTCGTATGTTCGGTTTCGGCTCGAGCAGGTTCATCTGCCCGATCACGTCGAGCAGAAACCAGGTCAACGGATTGGCAGCATCGTTGCCGTCGGCGTCGATCCCGCCGAGCGTGATCAACTGGCCGAACGACGAGTTGATGCCCTGGTTGTTGCCGACGCGGCCCTGGTAGTCGTAGGCGTAGTTGTGCTTG
>CAYOGX010000365.1:0-5544 GCA_964403235.1 uncultured Planctomycetales bacterium
ATCGTGCTCGGCTCGCTGATGAGCCGGTTGTTTTTCGTCCTGGTGCTGCTGCTGGCGGGGGTGCCGATCTTCTGCGTCACGACGCTGTACGGCGGCGTCACGGTCCGCCAGATCGGGCTGAGCACGGGCATCGCCGCGACGACGGCCATCCTGACCGGCTCGCTCGCCATCGCCATCAGCGTCACCCGCGTCGGGACGCGCCGCACGATCTTCTCGTTCTACCTCGCCATCGCGCTGTACCTGCTGGCGGTGGGAACCGTGGGCTATCCGCGATCGTTCCGGCGCGACGTCAGCGCGATTCGGTACTTCGAGCGCAGCAAGGCCCTGAATGCCTGGGTGGCCAAGGGACACACCCGACTCACCGATCCGAGGCTGTTGACGGTCGGGATCCAAGATTTGCAGGAGAAGGTGAACCGGCTCGTACCCGACAGGACCGCAGCCCTCGACCTGCTCCGGCGGCTGCGCGAGGCCGACGGTGTCGCCGCCGAGCGCCAGGAGACCGAGCTGACCTTCTTCGGATGCCGTAACGCGCCGCTCAACGCGGACGGGCTGCGGATGAGCTGGCTGGCGCCGTTTCACCCCCTGCTCGCGTTGCAGGTGGCCCTCAATATCGTGGAGGCCCCGCCGACCGCGGTCAGCCACGGCTGGCCGATGAACCGCCTGTTGACCCAGCCTCACTACGGTTACATGTCCGTCATGCTGCTGGGCTCGCTGGCAATCGTGGTGGTCAGCATGTTCTACGTCCGTCTCGGCAGCCGCGAGGGGGAGACTGGCTGGCTCAAGTGGATGGCCGAGCGATTCCGTCGAACCGTCGGACAAGATGACGAACGCCGCCACAGGCCGCGACGCGTCTGGCATAACCCCGTCGCATGGCGCGAGGCCGTCACCCGCGCCTCGTTCACCGGCCGGGGTGTCCTGAGGCACGTCATCGTCCTGATCGGGCTGGGCTGCGCGGTCGTCCTCCTGATGGCCCACGCCGCGGGATGGGAGTGGTTCGACCCGACGGAACTCCGGTTGTGGCTGACCGGCCTGATCGTCATCGAATTCGCCCTCATCCTGCTGATGGCCGCCAACAGCGCCGCCACCGCCATCACCCGCGAGCGCGAGACCAACACGATCGACCTGCTCCTATGCACGCCGCTCACCAGCGGCTACATCATCCGCGGCAAGCTCCGCGGACTCGTCAGCTTCCTGATCCCGCTGATCCTCGTGCCGATGATCAGCCTGCTGGGCTTCGCCTTGTTCGATGTGATTTCTCGCGCCGGCACGTCCGTGGTCTGGGTCGAGTCCTCGATCGAGCTGGGACTACTGCTGGTCGTCTATGCGTCGTTCGCGTGCATGCTCGGGTTGCAGATGTCGCTCCAGTTTCGGCGGACGGTCCACGCGGTGCTCACCACCGTGGGGATCTTGATGGCCGTCTCGTTTGCCCTGGGCGCGTGTGGGTTCGGTCTGGTGGAGATCAGCGAGTCGTTCGGCGCGGTCGTCGCGCCCTTCACGCCGTTCACGGCCGTGTCGGTGATCGTCAACCCGGCCTGGACGCTGGACGTGCAAGACGTCATCGGGCCGAAGATGACCGAGGTCCGCATCCTCCTGCCAATCGGCGTGGGCATCGCCGCCGCTTTCTACGCGATGCTCGTGACGGCGATGTATCGCTCGATGATCCGCAACTTCGACATGACCGTGCGTAAGCAATCGGCCTGACGGGGCAAGACGATCGCGGTCTCAGACGTAGGGTCCCCCGCACGGGGCCCTGGCGGGCCCCAAGACGAGTCCCTCTGGGCGGGCCTATCTGCCGGATCCCCTCCGGAAGAACGGCGATCTGGACAAGAGCCCAACGGTGCGCCGGGCGGCGCGCTTCTGCGCCGTGGAGATGAATATCGGGCCGGTGCCGAAATCGCCGTCGCTTGAACGCGCCGGCACCAGAAAGACCGGCCACTGGCCGAGCCTGAGGGCCGTCGTCATGCCCAGGGTCTGGCTTCGCTGGGCCGCCGCCCGAGCCCCCGCCGACATGCCCTGCAGCCCGCCGCCCGTTCCGACCGCGCCCTGGGGAGCCAGGCCCGCCGGGCTCAGGCCGCTGCGGCCGGTGTTGTTTCGCAGGTAACCCACCAGTTCGTCGTCGGTCTGACTGAACGCATCCGCCACGACGACCTGTCGGTTGAACTGGATCGTCCGGGCCCAGTTCATCATGGCCTGGTTGACCGACTGTTTCATCGCGACGAACTGGGTTCGGCCCGTGGCCTTGTGAAGGATCTCCAGCAAGCCGCGATCGGCGAGTTTGGCCTCGAACCGGCCCGTGCCACGCTCGACCCACAGGCTGAAGTTCCACGTCCCGCGCTTGGACAGGGTGGCGACCGGCGAGTCGATCTGAAAATCGCTCCGAAGCCCGCCCTCGGCCACGCCGGCGCGGACCGTGCCGTAGTCCAGCCCGAGTCGCGTCGTCTTCGTATCGGCGGACCTGTAGAACGCACCGATGGCCGCCAGCGTCGACCGACCGATCAACACCGCCGTGTCATCACCAAACTTCAGCAGGGCTTCCGACCGCAGCCCAGTACGGATCTGCATGCCTTGGGTGTACTCGCCGCCGACGCGGACCGGCTTCCATGCCTGCGTATCGGTGCTTTGGGTGCCGACGGGTGCCCACTGAACCCGACCCTTGACCTTGATGCAGGTGGCCGTCAGCTTCTCGACGGGCTGGCTTTGAGCCGCAACCGGAGCTGGAGCCGCAGGCGACGCTGCGGCTGCCTGAGATGTCGTGGGGGTGACACACAGAACGACGGTGGCCGCAACAACAAAAAAAGCTCGCATGAACGTACCCACCTTCCCAGTTTGGGATACCGGGGTCGCTGCGAGCTACGACTATTATACTCTAATAATCGCAGCGCGGCCAGCGAATCCTGATTTTCTTCGCGCCACTCTCGGTACCTGCTGGGCCCCTTAAGGTTACGCCCCTGCCCGACCGGGCGCCCCTCCGAAAAAAACACCGGTTTCCGGTTATCGGCCCTTGCCTGTGGCCGGGCCTCACGCGGCGATCAAGGCCCCTGGCCGACTTCGGGTTCCGCCTCCAGCTCGAATGCCTCGCTCTCGTACAGGCCCTTCTTCTCCATCAGGGCGTCGGCCTTGCCCAACAGCGCAACCATCTGCCCGCCCGTAACGTACTGCCATTCCGTCCCGGCCGGCATCAACCCGATGTGGACCAGCTCGCGGTAGGCGTAGCGACGGTCCCCCAGCCCCCAACTTCCTAGGAGCAAACGGTTTACGCCTCCCCCGATCCGGCAGATCTCGCAGACCATGTAGGCCACCGTCCCCCGGTCCGCAACATGGTCGGGTCGCAGGCCCCACGCCGAGCGGATCAAGCCCCGTCGCACCAGTTCGTCCCGCCGGGCCGTCCAAGACTGGGTCTTGTCCTCGCCATCGGCCAGGATCAGCATGGCCCGACAGGCCTCGTCCACGGTGACCACCGGGACATCGGCCAGATACGCCTGGAAGGCCATGTCGTCCAACGTGCCCGGGTCCACGTCCGGGGCGGTCTTGCGGGGTCGGCCACACCCGCCGAGGATCACCCCGAGCGACAGCAAGCCCACCACGGCGCCGCCGGCCAGGGTGCCTCGATGATCGATGATGTGCCGCGTCTTGCGCGCCATGGCCCCTAGAAGCTCCACGTCAAGCCGGTCAGGAAGAAATACCGGCTGGTCTGGTCGGGAAACGCCCTGCCCGGGAAAAAGGCCCCGTAGCGCGCCGTCCAGCTCAAGTCCGAAGTCAGCCGCCAGTTGATAAAGTAATCCATCTCCCAGCCCAGGTACCCGTCGGGCAAGGTGGCCAATTCATCGGAGACGGCGGCTGAATCATGATGTTTCCAGAAGAGGAACCAATCGGTCCCCAGCTCGATGTCCTTGATCAGCTCGATCTTGACGAACGGGAAGAACGACGCACCCGCCCGCCAGATGTGGATGTTGCTCAGCCGCGGCGCGAAGCTCAGTCCGGTATCGCGGAAGCCGAATCCGACGAAGCTCGTGTCCTCGTGGTCGCCGCGATTGCCGCCGATCGCGTCGGTCGGGCTGCCGAGCCGATCGGCGTCGCCGCTGGCGAACATGTATTCGGCCAGGAAGCGCGGCTTGGTCGGGGCGGGCATGTAGTATTCGAGTATCAGGTCCCATCCCCATGCGTTGATCGCGTCGTGGTGGAGGAAGCGTTCGTTCCCGAAGCTGCGCCCGCCCTCGAAGACCCACTCCATCCCGTACTGCACGTCGGGGTTGATGATCGACCCGGTCGAGCCGAAGCCGATGTAGTGCGAATCGTAGTCGTAGTTTTGCAGCGGGTCGACGGGGCTCTCGCCGTGCTCGTCCTCGTTCCAGACGGCGTAGAAGAACGGCTTGTGCTCCCGCAGGCCCAGGTAGCGGACCTGCACGCCGTAGAAGTCGCGATCGGTGTCGTGTGATTCGGGTCGGGTTCGGTCGATGTCGTTCATGCTGTGAACGGTATTGGCGATCAGACCAGTGACCTCGATGTTCGCGTATTCGCCCGTGAGCAGCACCGCGTCCAAGGGCAGCGACAGGGCGTAGCCGGTGCCGAACTCGACGTACTGCCGGCCGACCCTCGCGCGCAGGTCGTAGGGCACCTGCTTGCGCCCATAGGCCTGCATGGCCTTGCGCAGGCTGAACTGGTACCAGCCCCGTTCGAGGTAGGGGCCCTCCCAGTCATTGTCGTTGCCATCGAAGCTGTCGCCCGCGTTGAAATCGAGGTAGGACAACCGCGCGCGGGCGTAGAGTTCGTGGGTGCTATTGTCCAGGCCGACGCGGGCCCACAGCCTCCCGTCGCTCCGGCGGAGCGTGCGAGAGCTATTGACCCCATCGTCATAGAGGAACGTGTAGAAGCTGTAGGACCCGCCGAAGTCGAAGGCCGCTCGCTGGTCGAGCGTCAGCTCGCGATCCAACTGATCGCGGATGCCCTGTTCCAACGCGCGCTGTTGGTTGAGGAAGGCGTCGGTCGCCTGGCCCCGTGCGACGCCGGACAGCGCAAGCACGAAGCCCACCGAGAGCCGCAACGCCGTCACCCACCCCACTCGGGTCATCAATTCCTCATCCCTGAGCCGTACGATAAGGCGCAAATTCAACCGGGCGATCAACCCACCGGAGCACCGCGCAGACCCACGAGGGCGGCCCGACCGAGAGGCATAATCCCATGTTAGATCGGCATTTTCAAGGGAATTCCGCCAGGTGTCCCCTGGAATCGTTCCCCGCAGGGATTTCGCCCCGGCAACGGGGAGGCTATGATGGTTTGGGGCTCGCGGCCGTGCCGAACCGCCGTGCGCGGCGCACGGGAACGGCGGTCCGGCGTCGGAGGAAGATCAACATGAGAAGGCGTCTTGTCGGGATGGCGACGTGTGCGTTCGTGTGTGTCGCGTTGGGCAGCGCGGCGGCGCAGGAGCCCAAGACCAAACCGGCCAAGAAAATCGCCGTGTTCCGGCTTCGCGGTCCGCTGACCGAGGCACCGCGCGGCATGGCCTGGAGCCTGGCCACGGATGCGCGCGGCACGCTGCGCGGACTG
>CAYOGX010000366.1:0-5544 GCA_964403235.1 uncultured Planctomycetales bacterium
TGAACCGCGCCCATGAAGATCGAGCCAACCACCACCCAGATGATGGCGGGCACCCATCCCCAGATGATGCCGATGGCGGGACCGACGATGGGGCCCGTCCCGGCGATAGACGTGAAGTGATGGCCGAACAGAATGGGTCGCTTCGTGGGAACATAGTCGATGTTGTCCTGGAGCGCCTTGCTGGGGCAGGTGGCGCTGGGATCAAGTTGGAAGATCTTTCGGGCGATGAACTTGCCGTAGGTGTGATAGGCGATCAGGTACAGCATGGCCACCGCAACGGCGAGGGTCAGTGCGTTCATTCGATGCCTCCATCGCTAGTTGCGCGTCGATAGCAAGCTGCGTCCGCCGACCATGCGAGCCTGCCCAAGCCTCGGTCGGCGACGGGGCCACGCTTGACCAAACCGCTAGCGCCAGTCATCAGCCGGACAGCGGCCCAAGGATCCTCGGCCCGCCAAGGGTATGCGTCTATACAAGTATAGCGGACCGGAACCCAAGGCCACAACTGCACCCCGCATCGAGTCATCTGATCGGTTGCCGCTACGTTCCCATGACGCGGCGTTTGGTTCGCCGGTCGATCAGTCCGACGAACGTGTTCATGATCAAGATGGCCCAGTAGCACGAACCGGGCATCGGCCCATACAGCCGCAGGGCGATGGCGAGCACGCCGATGGCGGCGCCGAAGATCACCTGTCCGCGCGCGGTGCAGGGACTGGCCACCGTGTCCGTGGCGAACAAGAGCGCCGCCAGCATCAGCTCGCCGCCGGTCAAGTGATACAGGACGTAGATCGCGCCGATGGGCAGCCCGGCGTCGGTTTGGAGGCCCGGTAGCCAGTCGAAGGACGCCGCCGGTCCGATGCGGATGGGCAAGACGGCCGCCGCCACGGCCGCCGCCACGATCACGCTCATCGGCTGGTACCACCGAACGTAGCCACGATAGACCAGATAGAGCCCGCCGACGATTAAGGCGATGGTGCACGTCTCGCCGATGCCCCCGCCCACGCCGCCCAGCAGGAGGTCTTCCCAGGGGGGCAGGTGGTCTCGAATCAGGACGGTCAGCGGGGATTCATCGCCGGCGGGAAGCCCGTCGGCGAGCTGGCGGAGCCATTCGACGGGCCGACGCAACACCCATGCATTGGCGTCCGCGGGCAGTTGTGAGATCCGCCAGCCGGCATATTCGATGGATTCGACCGGCTTCGGAACGGCGGCGAACAGGTGGTTCCGTCCCAGCACGACCCACCGTTCCGGGTGCATCTGTTGGTCATAGAGCAGTTCGGTCGCAGCCCGTCCCACCAGGGCCGGGTGCCACAGGTAGTTGCCCATGCCCCCCATCAGGCCCTTGCCGACGACGATGGCTACCAGCGCCCCGATCAGCGGCACCGCCCAGCCGAGCGGATGAAACCCAGCGTCGTCGACCCACCCGACCGGCAGCGTCAGCCCGAGCAGCAGGCCCATGAGCGCGGCATGATCGTAGGTGGCGGTCACGCGGCCGCCGGTCAACTGGACGTAGGCCCATTCGGCCACCACGGCCGTCCCCACCGCGACCGCCAGCCAAATGGCCGCCATCAGACCGAACACCGCAACGCCCGCCAACCCCGCCAGCCCGACCACGATCAACATCGATCGTGTCATCTGGGCGAACGAATCGCCTCCGCCGAGATGCGGGGCCGGTCGGATCTCGAGCCAAGCGGGTCGTTTGTCCTGGTCTGTCGAGCGTCTCATGATCGGACGGACACCAACGTGCGCGCCCTGGCCAGGCCGTCGGCCAAGGGCAACCCCGCCGGACACACGTAGCTGCAAATCCCACAGCCCAGACAGGCATGCGGGAACAGCCCGGCGATCTCCTCGTGTTGCGCCCCGTCGGTTCGGAACGTTTCGACCGCCGCCAGCACCGACGGCGGGTCCAGCCCGACGGGGCAGTCCTCCAGACACCATCCACACCGGATGCAGGGCCCGCGGGGGCGAGCGACCACCTGGTCTTCGCTCAGCAGCATGACCGCGCCCACGCGCTTGGTGGTCACCACCTGCGGGGACGAGACGGCCAGACCCCTCATAGGGCCGCCAATCACCACGCGCCGGACCGTCCTGCGTAGGCCCACGTACTCGATCAATCGGTGGACGGGCGTGCCGATGGGTACACGGTAGTTCCCCGGCCTGTCGGCGGCACCGCCCGCCACCGTGACGATCCGGTCGACGCACGGCCGACCTTCGAGAACGGCCTGGGCGATGGCCAATACCGCACAACCGTCAAGGACGACCGCCCCGACATCGAGGGGCGAGCCGCCATACGGGACCTCTCGACCTAGCAGGCCGCGAACCAACAGCGGGACCGCGCCCTGCGGATACTTGTTCCGCAACGGCGCGATCCGCACCGATGTCCCATGAACCAAGCGGCGGAGTTCACCGAGCAAGTACCTGTTGGCCCTGTCCAGCGCAAGCCACAATCGCTGCGCCCCGAGCAGGTTTGCGAGCAGGTCGGCGGTGCGAACGATCAATCGGCCGTGGTCGGCCAGGATGCGGTACTCGGCCGTCAGGTAGGGCTCGGACTCCATCGCGTTAATGATGACGTGGCGAACGCCGTGCCGTCCCGCAGCAGCGAGCACGTCGGCCACGGCAGGGGCGTTCGGTCCCACGCCGGCGACGCCGGCCCGGGAGATCCGCTCGGTCAAGTCGGCCAGGTCGCCCGGTTCGACGGGCGCGTCGGCCGGCGGGGCCCATTCGTCACGACCGTCCGGTTCGATCAGGACGGCGGGCACGTCGCACGCGTGCGGGGTCTCGACCTGAACGATGCCGGTCACCCGACCCGAGGTGGAGGCGTGAACGGGTACGGCATCGTCGTTTGAATCGGCCAGCCCGATGACCTGTCCGGCCAGGACCCGTTGACCCGCCTCGACGCAGGGGACGGATGCTGCGCCGTCGTGTTGGAGCATGGGAATGCGTAACGGGCCGGTAGGGGGCACGTTCTCGATGTCTCGGCCGCCGGTGGCGGCCTTCTCATCAGGCAGGAATACCCCGCCGAAGAACGTCCCCCGCGGACGAGCTAGGTCAAGCCATGCGATGGCCGCGCTCCTGCGTCATCTCAAACTGTCGGCATTATACGTTGTGAGCGCGGAGTTGCCATCGCCGGATGGGTAAGGTGGTCGCCGTCCGATCGGCGAGTCGGCTCGCCAGTTGAACGATCCCCACTGCCGCCAGGCCGATCAACAACGGCTCGATGGTCAGACGGAACCGCGGCGCGCCCCAGAAGATCATCACCATGACGGCGTAGTAGGTCAAAACCGTCAGCAGCAGCCGGACACCGTGGCGGTCGGCCGACCAGCCGCGACGCCACGTCCCCCACAGGCCGGCCAACATCAACGGGAGCAGTGAACCGTAGCTGGCCAGATAGACCAGCCCGTTGACCGACCGCCATTCGGCCAGGAATGGCGAATAGAAGCGGACCAACTTGTGAGCCGCCAGTCCAGGCCAGTGCCGTGGGTGGTCCCACAGCCATCGCAGGGCAAACTGCCAGAACAGCTTCGACCGGGTGACCTCATCGTGATCCCCGCCGATCTGTTCCCAGACACCGGGGATCTCCCACTGCCCGACCCAGTATCCGTGGCAGCGCGGGTCGGTGGCTGTGATGACGTTGTTCGCCCCGAGAAACACGGCGCCACTGTCCGACGAAAGCACGAACCCGCCGACGGCGATGCGGTTCCGAACCCCCCACCCCAACAACGGACACGCCAACACGGTCGTCATCAGAAGGGCGGAAGGCCATCGACGTGGCTTGGTCCGTATCGACAAGGCCAGCGTGAGCCCGGCCAGGCACATCGCAGCCCCAGCGACGATCGGATGGACCAGGCCCGCGCCGGCCATCGCCAATCCCGCCAACACCCAGCGACCCACGCCGTGACCCGTGCGAGCCCAACACAGGGCCAGCAGGATCAGCAGCAAGCCGAGGATCGTCAGGTTCTCCGACAACAGCTCGCCCGACAGCCAGACGTGCATCGGATAGACGGCCAGGATCCCCGCCGCGACGAGGCCAACGCGCTGCGAGAACCACCGTGCCATCACCAGGTACAGCAGCAGGCAGCTCACCGCGCCGATCACACACTGAATCAGCCGAACCGCCAGATAGAAATGGCCGAACAACCCGTAGACGCCCGCCAGGAACAACGGGTATCCCGGCAAACGCTGCGCCGACGGCCGACCGTCCTCGTAGGCCATGCCCCGGCCGTTCAGCAGATTCAGCGCGTAGCCGTCGTACTCGGCGTCATCATTGGCCGCGCTGGTCAGGCCCTTGCCCGGCGGGATCACCAACACGCAATACGCCGCGCGAACCGCCACGGCCGACAGCAAAATCATCCCGACCAGCCCGAGCGCCGCCCGGCGGTCGCAACGTCCCGATGCCTCAGTCCTGGGTGGGTCCGTCTCGGCGATGGTCATCATCGTACGACGTCTCCCCCGCAATGCGCGGGCCTTCCTGGCGGTCCGGTCTAATGCCTATCGGACGTTCGGCGTCCTGACTTGCGTTATCGGGACCTAGCCCACGTGGTGCATAGGGGTGGTTCAACCGCGGAAAAAACGAGCGCAACTGCTTATGGTAAGTATGCTAGCGGCAGCCGCCCCTCTTGGTTGAGCGTCCGCGAGATGGCCGCGAAACTCCGCTGCCACGTGTCGGGCGGGACGTTCTCGGTGATGCCGATCAGCAGCCGATCGCCCGGGACGGCCTCGCGGAGGATCCGGCGCGTGGTCTGTGCGATCACCTCGTCCTCGGCCAGGTGGACGGACGACGGGAAGTTGATCCAGAGGATCTTGTTCGGCCAGGCCTGCCGGGCCTCGGCGAGGGTCATGTCGGTCTCGTAGGGCGTGAAGGCCTCGACGCAGTCGATTTGCGATCGGCCAATAGCGTCGGCCAGCAACCGGCAGTTGCCGTCCAGGTGGACGCACAATTGCTTGCCGTGGGCGTGGAGCACCTGGGCGCACTCGTCGTAATGGGGCAGCACGAACCGCTCGAATCGCTCCAAGCCGATGACTTCCGACGTGATGTTGCCCCCATAGGCCACCTGCTCGGCCGGCGACTCGGCCGCGATCCGGTACGACTCGCGGCGCCTGGCGGTGATGGCATCGTACAACCGCATCACCTCGTCACGCCGCTCGGACCATTCGACGGCGAACTGCTCGACGCCCATCAGGCAGATGATGATCTCCTGCAACGGACTGTATCCGTCGATGCTGGCCCTTAGGAAGACGTCCCCGCCGACCTCCCTCTGGGCCCGACGGAACGCGTCGTAGTTCGGCAACACCTGCCGGTCGCGGATCATGAACTCCAACGCGGCGTAGTCGCCCGGTCCCTGAAACAGACGTTTCTCGTGCCACGTCGTCCCCTCGGCGGGTCGGGCGACACTGAACAAATCCCCTTTGGGCGTATGGACGTCGGTCCGAACGTAGGCGACGTCGTTCTCGACGTAATGAATCCGCCGGGTCGTCACGTTCGGGCTGGCATGCCGGCAGATCGACGGGCTGCGCTGGACGATGCACAACCCCTCGTTGCGGAGTTCACGC
>CAYOGX010000367.1:0-5542 GCA_964403235.1 uncultured Planctomycetales bacterium
GAGCTGCTCGCCGCGGCTTCCAGGTTTGCGCAGCTTGCTCGCATAGATCCGGCTTGGAAGAAGAGACTCTCGTTCCCGATCGAGCGCCGTGCCAATCTTTGCCCACTCGATGGATCGCGGCTCGCCTTTCGGCCCACTCGGCCCCATCGCCCACCAATCCACGGCCGAGCCATGGCAGACAAAGACCGCGGGCGCCCCGAGAGTGCTCAGTCGGGCGGCGGACTCGCGCGAATCACCATCCACGTCTACGGCGGCGATGCAGGCCGACCACGAGTCCCACGGCTTGCCGGCGAACGCGACAACCGGAACGGGCATGTGGTCGAACTTGAACGGCAGCGCCAGTTGATCGTCGCCATAGCCGCACCGGCGCAAGTGAGGCTCAAGGCTCGTCGCTGACTTGGACGTTGGCGGCATGGCGGCCGTTCCTCTCCCGACGGATAAGAGACTAGCATGGGCGCCTGTGATGCCCCGACTAATTGTACGGGCTTCGTCCGCGTTGTCACGCGCCTAATCCCGACCCCGCGGGCGTGGACGCGTCAACGGACCCAGTTCACGGAGCTTTGTTGTCGCGGCCTGGATCATGAGCGGGCCCGACGGTCGGCGTGGAACGCTCGCGCCCCCTGGTGGAATCCCGGCCCCAGCCACATGAACCACGCGATGCCGACCTCCGAACTGCGCGGACTGGGCCTCATCAGCCTGCCGGAAGAGCACAGGCGGCTTGTGTGTTCTTTGTGAACCGCCGTATACGGAACCGTACGTACGGTGCTGTGGAACCCGGCCTAGGGCGATCTACCCGGCTACCCGATCGATACCAATCGGCCGGCATAGCCGGGCCTACGATCTGCCGTCACCAACGCCTCCTGCTGGTGGGCCGGTTGATCGGGGCGGTTGCGGTGGATATGGTTGGGACCGCGGGGATGAGGTCCCGCATCCGGCGTGGCGGCATGCAGACCGAATATACCGGCCACCGTTTTCTTGCACTGTTGCACGAGGTCCGCCAGCGGGGATGGCGGGCGTCGGCGTGGCGGGTGGGGTACGAGCTGCGGAAGCGCTTTGGGCTGGTCGAGTCGTATTTCCGAACCGAGCCGTTGGGGGTCGAGGAGCTCTGCGGCCTGTTCGATCCGACGCTGTCCGGACCGAGTGAGTTTCGGCGAGTGCTGCACGAGACATTGGCCCGCAGATTCCTCATCTCGCCCGACGCCGGCGACGACTACGCCCGGGTCGTCCGCAGCCGATGCCCCGACGACGTTGACGCGCTCCTGGCGGCGGCCGACGAGGTCTGCCGCGGCCGGTTCGAGCTGATGGGCCAGACGTTCGATTTCCAGGGCGGCCCGATCGATTGGCACCTCGAGCCGGTCAGCGGCCGGAGTTGGCCCCGCCTCCGGTGGAACCGCTTCGGGCTGTACGACGCCGACGCGCCCGGCGACGTCAAGTTCACCTGGGAACTGAACCGGCACCAGTTCTGGCCCACGTTGGCCCGGGCCTACTGGCTGACCGGCGAGGACCGCTACGTCGACGCCTGGATCCAACAGATCACCGGGTGGCTCGACGACAACCCGCCCGAGATCGGCGTCAACTGGCGGAGCAACCTCGAACACGCCCTCCGCATCGTCAACTGGTGGATCGCGCTGGCGATGTTCCTGCCGGCCCGGCAGCTCTCCGACGAGTTGGTCTGCCGTATCGTCGGGACGATGATCCTCAAGGCCAGGCACATCCTGGCCGACCTGGACTACTCGCGGATCAACATGCCCAACAACCACCTGCTGGGCGACGCGATGGGCCTGGCGACGATGGGCCTGCTCTTGCCCGGGCTGCCCGAGGCCGACCACTGGCGCGAATCGGGCCTGAACGCGCTGTGGTCCGAGGCGCCGCGACAGATCCACCCGGACGGGGCCAGCTTCGAGTGTGCGATCAGCTACCACCGCTTCGTCGCCTACTTCTATGTCTTGATCGTGCGCTTGTGTGACACCGGCGACGTGCCGGTTCCCGACGTGGTTCGGCAGCGGCTCGAGGGCATGTTCGAGTTCGTGCTGCACCTGCGACGGCCCGACGGCGGCATGCCCTCGATCGGCGACTGGGACGACGGCCGAACCGTCGTGCTCAGCGAGCGGGCGTTGGACGATTTCCGCCCGATGCTCAGCACGGGCGCGGTGTTGTTTTCTCGACCGGACATGGCCTGGGCGGCGGGCCGGCTCGACGCCGAAACGCTGTGGCTGCTCGGACCCCAGGCCGGAGACGCGTTCGATTCGCTCGAGCCCGCCCCGCCGGACCCGACCAGCCGGGCGTTCCCCCACGGGGGTTACTTCATCTCGCGGAGCGACTGGACGGACCAGGCCCACTACGCGGTCGTCCGCAACGGGCCGTTCGACAGCCACACGCACGCGGACCTGCTCAACGTTGAGCTGGCCGCGTTCGGTCAGCCGATCCTCGTCGATCCCGGCACGTACACGTACAACGGTCCGTGGGCATGGCGGACGTATTTCCGGTCCGGGCGCGCCCACAACGCGCTGCTCGTCGACGGTCAGACCCAAACCTGCGCTCACCGCTTGTTCCGTTGGCTGTTCCCCCCGACCGGCCGAACGCTGGCCTGGCACAGCGACGAGACGATCGACTATTACGAGGGCGAGCACGATGGATTCCGGCGTCTGCCCGGTCGGCCCGTGCACCGCCGCGTCGTGCTGTCGGTTCGGGGCGAGTACTGGCTCGTGCTCGACGGGCTGTTGGGGACGGGTAGTCATGACGTCGAGCTCCGCTTGAACTTCGCCCCAAACATCGACGTAGCCGTCGAGGACCGCTGTCTGGTCGTGGCCGGACCGAACGACGTCGGCACGACGGTGGCGACGTGGTCGCAGACGCCCCTGACGGTTGAAACCGCCCGCGGCCAGGAAGATCCCATCGCCGGATGGTTCTCGCCCGGCTACGGTCGCAAGACGCCCGCCACCACGGTTCGCCTGACGACGTCGGGGTCGCTGCCGACCTGGATCGCCTGGGTCGTCGAGCCGTATCGCCACACACGGCCCAAAACGGTCCTTGGCCTAGCCGAAGCCCCCGACGCAGAGTCGAACAACACCCCGGCCCCGCCGCTGCGATTGCTGATCGAGCGAGACGCGGCCACCGACACGTTCGTCTACCTGCCAAGCGATACCCGGGTAAACACGCTTGTCGCGCCGGGGTTGGAATTGCCCGTCGGTGCCGCCTGGGCCCGCCTGGACCCGGTCACTGGCAAGCCGACGGGGTCCTGGGCGCGCCCCTGACGTAGGGGTCAGGCGTCGGGGGCGGAGGGCGGCGGCGGACCCGGTGATGGGCCGACCGATCGTTCCGTTCCGCGCCCCTATCGCGTATGCTTCTTGGAACGAACCCCCACCACGACGAGGGATATCCGATCGAGAGGGAGACAGACCAGATGCGGTACACGGTTCTCGGCAGGACGGGCCTGAAGGTGTCGCGGTTGGGATTCGGGGGGATGCGGTTCGCGATGAAGAACGGCCGCATCGACCGCGATGTGTCCACGCCGATTCTGCACAGGGCGTTCGAGCAGGGCGTGAACCTGATCGATTCAGCCGTGATGTACTGTAACCACGACAGCCAGCGGGCGTTCGGCGACGCGCTGAGGAGCTGGCCGGGCCGGATCTACGTCTCGACCAAGAACCACCACTACAACACCCGGGACGAGGTGGGGTGGTGGCGGAACCTGGAGGATTCGCTGAAGTTCCTGGGCGTCGACGCCATCGACCTGTATCACCACCACAACGTGAACTGGAAGCGGTACGTCGAGGACATCAAGCCGCCGAACGGCGTGTTGCGGTGGATGCTGCGGGCCCGCGATCAAGGCCTGGTGCGGCACGTGGGCTTCAGTTGGCACGACACGGCTGAGAACCTCAAGAAGATGGCCAAGACCGGGCACTTCGAGGCCGTCATCCTGCAGTACAACCTGCTCGACCGGAGCAATGAGCCGGCCTTCGCGGCACTTCGCAAGGCCGGCATCGGCATCATCGCGATGGGGCCCGTCGGCGGCGGGCGGTTGGGCGCGCCGACCGCCGCGCTCGGCAAGCTGCTGCCCGGCACCAAGAGCGTCCCGGAGATCGCGCTGCGGTTCGTGCTCAGTAATCCGCATATGAACGCGGCCCTGTCGGGCATGAGCACCATCGAGCAGGTCGACGAGAACGTCCGCGTCGCGTCGCGATCCAAGCCGCTCACGCCGGCCGGGCGACGACGCGTCACGCAGATCCTCAACCGCTACAAGAAGCTCGCGGATCTGTACTGCACGGGCTGTCGGTATTGCATGCCCTGTCCGTCGGGGGTGAACATCCCGGGGGCCTTCATCGCCCGGATCCAGCAGCAGGTCTATGGTCTCAACGAGCATGCGCGGTGGCACTACCGGACCTGGGCGCGCAACGCCGTGCAGTGCGTTGCCTGCGGAAAATGCCTGCCGAAGTGCCCGCAGCGCATCGACGTGGTGGCCCAACTGCGCGATACGATCAAGGCGCTGGACGACCGGTACGGGACGATCGAGGCCGTCGTCAGACCGGTGCGTCTGGCGCGGCTGTCGCGTCGAGCCAAGACCCTCGGGGCCGAGTTCGACGTTCGGGCCGAGCTGAACAACATCAGCGATAGGGAGGTGGCTCCGCGGATCACGTGGTCGCCCGCGAGTGGCATCTCGATCGCGTCAGCCGCGTCGACGGTCCGTAAGCTCGGCCCGTTCGGCAAGGCGCGGGCCAACGCACGCGTCCGCGTTCGCGATTTGGACCGAGCGATAGATCCCGGCATGGCGATCGACTCCGACACGAAGACGTCCGTCATGCCGCCGAGTTTCCACGTCGCGCTCGCGCGACGCGAGCCGAAGGGCCGCAAGCGGGCCGACGCCGGCGCCCACATACGGATCCATCGGGAAGACCAGCTTGTCGAAGGCAAACCGCGGGTCCTGACGACCCACGGCGTCCGTGCGCGGTTCAGCTACCTGGACAATACCTTGATTCTGCGGGCCAGCGTGACCGACGATCTGCTGGCCCCGTGCGCCCCCAGACGGAAGGCCACCGCAACGGACCGCCTGGTCCTGTTTCTGGACGGTCGATGCGGCAGGCAATTCGGAACGGCCGGGCGCGGGCAGGGGACGACCCAGTTGGCGTTCCTGGCCCCGTCGACGTCGCGCGGGACCAAGCCGGGCGCGAGCGTCCTCGGACCCTATGAGATGGACACCAGCCGGATCGACGTGGTCACCCGCCGGAACCGGGCGGGGTTCAGCATTACGGCCCGGATACCGCTCGATCTGATCGGGCTGAAGCGCGCGGACGTGGGCGGTCGGCTAGGGATGGACCTCGTGTTGGTCAGCCATAATCGTGCGGGCAGGCCCGTCGCCAGGTTGTGCTGGACCGGCGATTCGCACCCGTTGAGGACCGAGGGCCTGCGCGGGTATGTGTTCTTCGTCGGCAGGGGGTGACGGTGGGTTGCTAGTGCTTCGTGACGCGTGATTTGATGAACTTGCTCGGAGTGGGTGGCCCACCTCTTCAGAGGAATGCGCGCATTGGGATCTTGTATTGCGCTA
>CAYOGX010000368.1:0-5538 GCA_964403235.1 uncultured Planctomycetales bacterium
GGTGGCCAAGTTCGCCCAATATGCCGGCCTGTGGATCGACGGTCAGCTCACAGCAATCCTTCATCTTCAACGTGAGTGCGCGCGAGACGTTGGTGAAGGCGCCGGTTCTGGCCTCGATCTCGTCGAAGGCGACGTCGGCCGGGAACCCCGCCTCCCATATGTTGTCGGTCCATGTCCCGATCGCCGTCGATCCCTTGCTCGGGTACTTGTTGGGATCGCAGGAGGCGTTGGGGTCATGAAGGGTGTTCGGCTCCCCAAGGTTACAGCTCAACATCCAGTTGCCGTCCCAGTCGAACTTGCCGCCGTTCCAGCAGACGGCCCGAAGCCACTTGCCGTTTGGATCGTTGAGTACGCCGTCGGTCTCCCACTGGAACGCCATCCAGAACCCGTCTTGCTCGTCCAGATGGTTGATGTGGTCCAGCCTGGCGTTCTTCCAATCGATCCCGTTGACCAGCGCGATGCCGATGAGGGCCTGGCCACCGATGTCCTTGAACCCGTACTGGAACTCATAGCCCAGCCAGGTGTAATGGTCGGAGTTGAGGAACAACAGACATCTGCCTCGGTTGGGGTCCGACTCCTCGTTGGTGTTCTTCGCGCGGGCCACGATGTAGTGGGGCGTGGCGTCGTCCCAATAGTCCGGGCTGGTGTTGGGGTCGAAGTTCCAGGTGCTGGGGGTCCCGGTCACGATGGCGATCGGCAAGAACCCACCCCAAGTCGTCCAGAGGCGGACCCATCCATCCTCGACCGTCACGTCCCAGGGGTGGCCGAGTGGCTCGTAGAATACCCAACACGGATCATCGATGTCGAATATATTGGGGTCCTCGCCAGGACCGAAGTCCCCGTCGTAGAAACTGTCGTACCAGTCTGCCATAAGCGTCGGCGGACCGATCACACAGACCGCGGACACCACTGCCAACACGAAAACGCTCTCCTTTCTCATGACCCGCCTCCTCATCATTGGAATTGGCCCGGCCCCCTTTGGCTTCGCAAGGATCGACCGATTCATGACGTGACACCCCGATGGGAGATAAGGCATCTCGAAGAGATGCCAGCGGAAGGGATGGCTGCCTCCCCCCGCGCGGCTTCCCACTTCCACCTCCCAGCTCCCTACCGGTAATCCTATCACCATGAGGTGCAAGCTGCAACGTAAAATCTCTACAAGACGCAAATTTCGAGGTTGTGCGTTGCTTGGCTTCGGTGTGGTCGTGTAGAATGGTTGAAGGAGGATTCCGTGCCGGGCCCGTGGTGTCGTTTCGAGCCATCCTCATGGGGTGGCATGGCCTGGGGAGACACTGAGCGTCACTTCGAGTACCGGGCAAGCTGGGCTTCGACGGACATCGTCGTGATCGTCCCGCCAGCAGAAACGTTGGGGTCCGACCGGGACGCGAGTCATGTCGAGACAGGCAGCCGCGTTGGCGCGAGGGCGTAGGGGTTTTACGCTCATCGAGTTGTTGGTGGTCGTAGCCATCATCGCGTTGCTGCTGGCCATTTTGCTGCCGTCGCTGAGCAAGGCCCGCGCCCAGGCACGAACGACGTTGTGTATGACCCGCATCAGCGGGATGGCCAGGGCGTTCATCACGTACGCCGAAGACTACGCCGAGACGCCTCCTTTCATCGCCGTGATGGGCAAGTTCGAGGACGAGTGTCGGCCGGACCCGGCGGAGGACTGGCTTGCGAACTCGGAAGAGCTCGAGGTCATCCACCACCGCCGCGAGGAGGAGTGGGAAGGGGCGCTCGGGAAGCCCATGATGATCCCGCGCAGCGGGACGCTCTTTCCTTACACACGCTTCGTGGACCTCTACAAATGCCCCGAGTTTGAGCGGATCACCGACCCGCGTAAGACCCAGAACGTCTTCAACTACACGCGGTCGGTGTGGGGTCGATACTGGCAGCACCCGTTGGAAGGCGTGTTCGAGTCCTACTGGGGCAACCTCAAGCGCATCATGAAGCTCAGCCAGGTGCACAACCCGGCCGTGCTGTCGATCGTCCATGATGAACAATGGGACCGCCACGTGGCCACTGCTGGCGAGCTGGGGGACAGTAACTCGGGCTACAATTGCACCGACTGCCTGTTCTCTCCCGAGAACGTGCTGGCCATCGCTCACGGCCAACCGGTCAGGAGCGAGTTCCACGAGTTCGACTACGACCCCCAGGGCTACTACACGCCCTTCTTGTGGCGGCGAGGGGGGGTCGGCTATTACGACGGACATGCGGAGTTGATTCGTGACCCCTGGCCAACCTTCCGGCTTGGGAACAGGGTGAATACCGGGCCGTGGCGTATGAGGTTCCAGCAACGATGTGTCTTCGACGAGTACCGGGCCATCAATGAGTTCATGAAGGTGATCATGTATGCACAGCGCGGGTTCAGCACGGACCAAACGTATGTCCTGAAATCTCCCTGGCAGAAGTAGTGGGCGGACGGGTTGCCGTCGCCACCCGCAAGACGGCAGTGCTGCTGCATTCTGGACGCCCTGATGACGTCGAACACCGTGTTCCCCCAAATCCCGAACGCCGACGAAGCGCTCTTGGCCGAATGTGATCTCCAGACGTTTTGCGCCAGCGGGCCGGGTGGGCAGAACGTCAACCGGCGGCGGATGGCGGTGCGGCTTCGGCACCGTCCTACGGGAATCGTCGTGGTCTGTCAGCAGGAGCGCAGCCAGGTCCGCAACCGGCGGATCGCGTTGGCGCACCTGCGGCGGAAACTTCAGGACCGCTTCCGACGCCACCGCGCCCGCATCCCGACACGCGTGCCGCAGCGCGTCCGAGACAGGATCCTCGAGCAGAAGCGGCGCCACGCCCTGAAGAAGCGCTTGCGAAGGGGCCCCACCGGACAGGACGGGTGAACCGGTCAGTCGGACGGTCTCGCGCCCGAAGGGGTGCGTGCCGCGGAGACGGCCGGGGAAACGCGCTGACAGAGCGCACCGCTACTGGCGACGGGTCAGCTCGACGATCCGGTCGAACAGGCCCCTGCGATGTCTGTCCATCAATGCGTGCGACGGCCCGGGCGGTCGCCGGAGCGTTCTGGCGTGGGCGCGGTCCTCCTGCGCCGGCCCGTCGGGGGGGTCGCGGGCCTCGGACAGCTCGCGTCGGACCGTTTCGAGCGTTCGCTTGGCCTTGTCGACGGCCTCAGTGTCGTCGCGCCGGCGCTCGACCAGGCGCGTCAGGAGTTGGGCATACTCGTAGTCGTTGGCGCCCTCACGAATGGCCAGCAGCCGCAGCGTCGGGGCGGGGCGATTGCGAAACGGCATCAGCAGGGCCTCGGTCGGAGAAACGCCCTCGAACGGCGAGTAGGGAAGGGCGCGGCGGTGGACCTGGGCGGTCCACAGGCCGTCCAGCTTGCTCATCCACAGCCTGAATCCCGCCGAGAAGCGTCCGGCCGACGGATCGAACAGCTCGACGTCGAGCTTGGGCCAGCGCGCACGCAGGCGCTCGGCCATCGACAGCGGCGCGACGACGCGGTCAAGGTTGCCGATGACCTTGATCAGCCCGTCTTGACCGGCGCCGAAGACGTCTCCGTCCTGATCCAGATCACCGGTGTGGTACATCACGCCCAGGGCCCGCCAGCCCGCCTGCCGGAGCAACCGGGCCAGCTCGAGGGTTTCCTCGGCCGTGAGTGGATTCACCCCGTCTCGAGCATCCAGCCCCGTTGCGAGCAGGGCCGTGACACGCACGCCCACGCGGTTCAGGTCGGTGCGGAGCCCCCTGAGCGTCGCCGCGGCCACGTCGAGTAGGCGCGGGCCTGGTCCGCGTCGCCACTGGGGATGCGTCGTGAGATTGCTGAAATCGATCCAGCCGGGCGTGTGGCTGCACAGTCCGGCCCGCGCTGCCATTCGGGCCAGGAGCAGCGCGCGCGACACGCGCATCCTGGGTACCTCATAAGACCCACCCAGCCAAACGCCGTGGATCGTCGTGGCCCCCAGGCCGTGGCTTCTCAGCACGCCGAAGTCATCGTGGATCAACTCACCCGTGATCGAGTCGTGGACCCCGATGAGGTCCGGCAGGTAACCGCTGTGCCAGTTGCGGGGATAGATCACGCCGCGACAGACCTGATCCAACCCCGGGAGAGTTGGCGCGAGCGAGACGCGAACGTTGACCTTGAGCGCAGGTCGCTTGGCCGCCGCAATCCGGAGCCGGACGGCCAGCTCCTTGCCCTTGGCTTTTCTCGGGATCCCGATCTCCAGGAGGTACCAGGCGACGCGACCGGTCCTTACCGGGCGCGGCGTGGCCTCGTCCAGCCAGGACGGGACGGCCAATCGCACCGGCCGCCGCCACATGACGGGAAACGGTCGGATTTCCATCGCCCGAACAGCCGCCCCGCGCGATCGGCTCAGTTGGACCTCCACCCCGTCCAGGTCTTCCAACGACAAGACCCCCACTGCCGTCGTGACGGTCTGGCCGGCCAGGCCGAACAACCCCAGCCCGTCACGGATCACGTCCGTCGGTTTGGGGATGAATTCCCCCTCGGGGAGTTGCAACGGGCTGGCCTTCAGGAGCACCAGGCCGCTCTTCTGTTCTGCCTCGGTGGGTTCGTCGGGCGGCCCCGGCAGCGTCGGTTGGATGCACGCGTAGACCTGCTGGGCGAAATACGCCCTTCGACGTTCGACCAGCCGGTCCACATGCGCCCGAAAGGCCTTGTGATGCGCCTTCGGGTAGACGATCAGACCGGCGAGATACATACCGAACGACTCGAAGGTGATCCGGCCGGCGTTGGCGCTAGCCGAGAAGGGCAGTGCCAGAAACGTCGGATCGACCCACAGCTCGCGTACCGCCTCGGCGCCGAGGTCGCGCGCGTCGCGTCCGGCGAAGAGGCCGTCCTCCGTGAGCATCCGCTCCGTCGGCCAGCGCCGTGCCGTCAACGGCTGCCCGTTGCACGTCAGCTCGTGCTCGGCCCGCTTGAGACCGTACCGTGTGATCGGGGCCGCGAAGATCAGACCCTCGTATCGGCCCGGGCGAAGTCGTAGCGACAGAGCGAAGTCCATCTGGTGCCTGTCCAACGAACCCGCCCCGAGGACCTCGCGCATGATCGGGTCGGGCCAGTCGAGGCCACTGATTTGAGGGAGGCGCTCCGTGTGCCACTCCCATTGCCCCTCGCCGAGCCTGACGGCTGTCGGATCGATCAGCTCGAAGCCGGGCCAGACCGTCTTCCGGCTGCGCGCGAAGTTGAACGCCCCGCCGAGCCCGGGCGGCAGCGCCGGCGGACGGTCGCGAACCAGCCGCACCGCATCGAGGTGCAGCACCGTCTTGGGACCCAGCGTGGCGAGCTGGAACTCGACGCGGACGTCCCCGCCGGCCCGATCGCCAACGAGCTCGGCGAGCAGGAGTTGGCCCACCCAGGGCGAGCGGTCGATCACCGTGCCGGATCGGGCGAAGGCGTTCTCGTGGCCAGACGCGTAAAAAGCCGTCTCGACCAGCACGCCCTGGGCCGGCGCGCCGACGACGTCATACTCGAGCCAATCGTGGTCGGCCAGGTCCTCGCCCGACAGGGCAACCGCGAGCGGGGCAGGCTCGTCGGGTGTCAGGTCGATCTTGAGGCATCCT
>CAYOGX010000369.1:0-5535 GCA_964403235.1 uncultured Planctomycetales bacterium
CTTCGCGCGATTCTCGCAGCACCCGGCGCATCAAGTCAGACAAGCGCTCTACGCCATCGAACCCGCGCGATCGACGCCACCAAGGATTGGATTCGAGATCGTAGCCGCCGCGTCTGGGGGATGATCGCGCGTCGGCGTGACGTCGAGGCATCGGCGCGGGGCGTTCGGCGCGTGCATCACGGGAAGGACGGCCCGGTGCACCAGCGCGCGGTGAACGCGCCAGCGGCCACAATTCGTGCGGCTGGGCACCCGGGCGCCAAACCCAGACGGTCAACCTGCGCTTGCCAAAGCGGGCCGCTTCGGCGTGGGTCTCGAACAGGACGTCCAGCCGGTTGCCGCGGATCTTTCCGCCGCGATCCTGCACTGACGCGGTGCCGTATCCGGGAACGAAAATGAGCGTGCCGAACGGGATGGACTTCGGCGCGGCGACGATCTTCCCGCGTGCGGGGACGCCGGACGCGGTGCGTCCGTCTGCGCAGCGACCGCAACACTTCGCGCACGGACAGTAGGCCGTCACCGTCACCTCCCACGGTGTCCACCCACCGACTCCATCGAGATCCACGCCGGCTGCGCATGAGATCGCGCCCAGGCACCAGACGGCAACGTTTGCGAATACCTCGCCCGGCATACGACGGCCCTCCCGGCTTCCGTCAGCTCCTGCCGCCATGCGCTGCCCGAACCGGAGTCATGCCCGGCAGCGGCTGCGGGCAGGGCTGCCCTGACTCACACATGTATTGAGTGATGTGGTCGTTCCGTCGGTGGCTCAGCCCGCGCAGTCTCGCCACCCACCGCGCACCTTCAGGGGGCAGTCCACACCAACCAACTCGGCCCACCTGTACCAGTGTTGACACTTCCCGGACGTGTAAGGTTAGGTTCAGAACTCAGGTTTCGCCCGCGGATCAGAACGACGGCCGATTGACGGTTGACCGCGCGGGTGGCGTGCTGGACAGGTGCTTCTGGAGGGCTTGGGTCAGCCCCGGGCCGCGCAGGTCCTTGGCGATGACCTGGCCTCCTGGCGCGAGCAGGAACGTGGCCGGGATTGCCTCGACGCCCAGGGCCGTCGCCGCCTCATGCGTGCGACCGGCCCGGCCGAAGAGCTGGGGCCAGGTGATCCGGTTGTCTTTGACGAACTGGCGCAACGCCTGTTCGTCCTCGTCGAGGCTCACGCCGATGATGAGGAAGTCCTTGCGTTGGGCCAGGGCCTTGGCCGCCGCCTTGAGATGGGGCACCTCGGCCCGGCAGGGCGGACACCAGGTGGCCCAGAAATCCAAGAGGATGAACTTGTCCTCAAGCCGTCTGGCCTCGAGGGGTTTGCCGTCCAGCGTCTTGGCCTGCAAGAAAGGCGCCATCTGACCGACGCCGACGCCCCCGGCGGGAGCCGCGCCGGCCACGGGGCCCCCTTTCGCAGTGAGGACCAGCTCGTGCTTCTTTCGGCCGGGCTTGAGCAGCGTCTTGACGAGCGGATCATATCCATCGGCCGTGACGGTGTACAACACATCGCCGTCCGGGACGTGCTCGATGACAAACCGGCCGTTCGGGTCGGTCTGGGCGTGAAGGAGCAAGGTGCTATGGCCTCGCCAGCCGTCGGCCTGGACGAGGGCGTTCGCGACGGGTCGGCCCGAATCGTCCTTGACCACACCCGTGACTGCGGCCCCGGGTCCCAGCATCAGCTTGACCTGAACCGTTCCGTTCGGCTTGAGCGCTACGACCTTTAGATCGGGCGCGTACTCGGCATGTTGAGCCGTGACGACGACCTGTTCGGCGGGCAGGCCGGTGATCTTGAATCGCCCGTTTCGGTCCGTGCTGCTCGCTGCGATCAGCTCGCCCTTGTCCGGACCGACGGAGATACGGGCCAACGGAAGGGGCTTGCTGTCCCGCGCCCGCACGACCTGTCCTGCGAGCGTCGCCGGCCGGGCAAGCACGAACCGCTGCGTCACCTTCTCCTGTCCGTCGGGCAGCGGGATGGTCCGGTCAAACCGGGACGGGGTGATGTGCATCTCGGTGAGCAGGCGGACGTGGAGCTCGACCGCATCGGGGTGGACGCCGCGGAGCCTGACCCGACCGGCAGCGTCGGTGATGCCGGAATAGGTCTGCGCTGTCTCGTTGCTGATGGCCTCGACGGTGACGCCGGACGCTGGCTTGTTTCGGTCGTCTACGACGATGACCTCGACCTGGTATGCCGGCCGTAGCCCTACATCGAGGGTTTGGCTCTCGATGAGCTCCACGTGGATCCGTTCCCGAGCGAACTTCTCGGCGGAGACCTCGAGCCGGCCGCTGCCGGGTTGGAGCCCGTCGATCTTGTACCGGCCGTCCTGATCGGTCGTGGTCTTGCGCCGTCCCGCGCCGCTGTTGTAGGCGGCCGTCGCGCCCTCAATGGGTCGGTCCGACTGGGCTCGAGTGATCCGGCCGGTCAGGGTCAGTGAGCCGCCGAACTCCGCCACCACGAAGGGTTCGTCGTCTTCGCCCAGGTCGACGGTCTGGCGGAAGGGCTTGAATCCGTCGGCCCAGACGGTCACGACGATCTTGCCGGTCGTGCCCTTCGGCAAGGCGAGCTTGAAATCGCCGGTCCGGTCGGTCCGTCCGCTGGCCAGGAGCTTCGGCTTCTTGCCGCCGGCCGACACGGTCTCGATACGTACCTCGGCGCCGAGCACGCCGCCCCCCAGCGCGTTGAGCGCCTGGCCCTCGACGACGATCCGATCGGCGTCGGCCCCCGACGCGACGACGGCGGCAAGCGCCAGCACCCCGAGAACCGCGGCCGGCGCCCTCGTTACCGATACGCTGTCTTGCCTCGTCGAGTCCACAAGCTCGTCCCCCAAGAGGCGCGACGTCACACAACACACACTGGATTCTACCAAACTCAGATTGACCCCTACAGCTCCGAATGACCGGTTCGGTGCTTCAGGATCTGTCACGTGCCCGCGGGACGACCCAAACGCACTGCGGGGGCGGGGAGGCGGTGGCACAACATCGGGCAGTGCGGTGTCGCTCCTTAGCCCGCGTCGTCGCTGGCCGAGGGCGGCGTCAGGCCCAGCGCCTCGGCCTGGGATTGCATGGCCTCGATGACCTGGGCGATGTGGTCGTTCAGGTCGATCCCGAGCAGCTCGGCGCCGCGGGTGATGTCGTCGCGGGAGACGGCGGCGGCGAACGCAGCGGTCTTCATCTTCTTGCGGACGCTCTTGGGTGCCAGGCCCTCCAACCGACCCGGACGGACCAGGGCGCAGGCGGTGATGAACCCGCACAGCTCGTCCACGGCCGCGAGCGCCTTGCGCAGCGGCGTGTCGAGCGGATAGGCCTGGCGATTCCATTCGGCGTGGCTGAGCACCGCGCCGACGATGGTCTCGTCCACGCCGCGCTCGCGGAGGATCTCCGCGCCGCGTTGCGGATGGTCGGTCGGATCGGGCCATCGCTCGTAATCGAAATCGTGCAGCAGCCCCACCACGCCCCACAGATCCTCGTCCTGCCCGAACCGCCGGGCGTAGCGCCCCATGGCCGCCTCGACCGCCAGGGCGTGTTTGATCAGCGATTCGTTCTCGGTGTACTCGGTCAGGAGCCCCCAGGCCTCCTCACGGTTCATGGCTCACTCTCCTCCCGCCACAGGGGTGTCATCAATCGTGCATATAATGACACTGCCCTGACGGCATCGCAGCGTTTTTCCTTTCGCGCCACCACCGCCAACCGACATAATGTCCGGGCGGTGCCAAGAGGGCAATAGCCTTGTCCGAACAGCCGACCATCTCCGAGCCCGGACGGGCCTATCTTCGCTTGCACCTGGCCGACGGCGTCGGGCCCATCACGATGGGACGACTCCTTGAGCGGTTCGGCGACGCGGCGTCGGTCCTGTCGGCCTCGGTCGGCCAGCTCCGCGGGGTCGAACGGGTGGGGCGGACCATCGCCGAAGCCATCCGACAGGCGGCGCGGTCCGACAAGGCTGACCGGGAGATCGAGCTGGCCGCCGAGCACGGCGTGCACCTCCTTTGCCCCGAAGACCACGCCTACCCACGCCTGCTGAAGCACATACCCGACGGGCCTGTCTGTCTCTACGTCAAGGGCCGCCTCCAAGAACGGGACGCCGTCTCGCTCGCCATGGTCGGCAGCCGCAAACCCACCTACTACGGTATGGAGCAGGCGCGCTGGTTCGCCGAGGACCTCGCCCGGATGGGCATGACGATCGTATCGGGCCTGGCCTACGGTGTCGACGCCTGTGCGCACCAGGCCGCGCTGACCGGGAACGGCCGGACGGTGGCGGTCCTCGGCAACGGCCTGTGCGACGTCTATCCGCCGTCCCACCGCGAGCTGGTCGAACGCATCGCCGAGTCGGGTGCGGTGATCAGTGAGCTGCCCATGGAGACGATACCGGATGGGTCCAACTTCCCACGACGCAACCGCATCATCGCGGGCATGTCGCTGGGCGCACTGATCGTCGAGGGCGGCGAGCGGAGCGGCGCGATGATCACCGCGCGATATGCCAACGAGTACAACCGCGAGGTCTTCGCCCTGCCCGGACGGTGCGATTCGTTCATGAGTCGTGGGCCGAACCTGCTCATCCGCGAGGGGATGGCCCGGCTCGTTACGGGCGTGGCTGACATCCTCGACGAGTTGGGCGAGGTCGGTCAGGCCCTCCGTTGCGAGCCCATACCCGAGCCGACCGCCGCCGGGCCGGCATCTGCGACCACCGTACCCGAGGTCACCGACAACGAACGGCGGACGCTCGACGCCCTCGGACAGGACCCGATACCGATGGAAATGGTCGTCGACGCCGTCGACCTGCCAGCCCCCGAGGTGGCCGCTGCGTTGACGACGCTCCAGCTCAAGCGGTTGGTCAAGCAACTGCCCGGCAGCTCGTTTGTCCGAATCGCACGCCGCTGAGGTCCTCAGCGGTGGGCAAATGTGGGGACTCCCCCCTCGCAGGTGGGCACACGAATGGGGCAATACTCCCCAGCCCCGACCTGCCCATTCGAATCCTGTGACGTCGGACCGACAAGGTGCGCCGGCCGTCCTAGATCATATCTTATTGATTGTCAATTAGTTACAGTCATGCCAGGCGAGTCAGCCTGCTGGCCGGTTGGTTTTCGATGGTGGGATACCGTCACTCTGGCACGCCAGTTGCCTTACCTTCCACCAACGGGATAATGGGAACCGCCCTTCAAGGCGAGGCCGAAAGACGAGACAGCCATGAGAATCAGTCAACAACAGTCGGCCTCGCCGGGAAAGACGGGGGAATCTGATGTGAGGATGCGAACGTATACGCCCTGATCCTCCCTACCCTTCACCAATCGTCTCTCCAAGTACCGCGCCCGGTGTCGCCGCCTCAAAGGCGGCGACACTACTTTTACGGCGGCCTGCTTAGCCCCGCCGCATGCGGCAGGGGGGAATCGCACCAGGGTCCGCGGAACGCCGACCCGCCCGCACGATACGGTCAAGCCGTGACCTTCTTGAGCAGTTGCTCGCCCTTCTTGACCATGCCCCGAACGATCAGGTCGCAAGCAGCGGCGCCGAGTTGTTTGGACGCGTGGACGCGCGGGTCCTCGCCGCCCA
>CAYOGX010000370.1:0-5532 GCA_964403235.1 uncultured Planctomycetales bacterium
ACGGTGATGGTGGTATTGGGGTCGCCGTTGTTCCAGACGTACTGATAGGGCTTGACGCCGCCGGAGGCCGAGGCCGTCAACGTACACCCGTTGGGGTCGCCCTGGATGATGCTGTCCGGCTGGGCCGTGGCCGTTACGGTCAACGAGTCGAGGACGACCTGGACCGTGACCGATCCGGTGGCGGTGGCGCTTCCGCTGTCTGTCACCGTCACCGTGTAGGTGGTGGTGTACTTGGGCGCGGCGATGAACGTGGCCCGGTTGTGGCCCGTGTCCCACGAGTAGGTATAGGGGGTTTGACCACCCGAGGCCGCGGCGATCACGACGGCGCTGCCGCCGAGATGGATGACGTTGGGGTCGGCCGTGACCGCAAGCGCTATCGCACCGGAGGGGCCGCCGCCGGTCCCGCCGTCCGCCACGCCCGTATAGTCCTGGCCGGTCTGGCATGACCTGACGTTGCTGTAGGTTCGGCTGGCCGGACTGAAGGTGTAGTCCGTCCTGGCGGGGGTGATCGTTCCGGACCATCCCAATCGCACCGGCACTCGATAGTAGCCGTCGGTGTCGGTGATGTCCCAGCCGCCGTCCATGTTCTCGGTCACGTGGACGCTCTCGATGCCGGCGCCGTCCGCGGTGAGAATGTACCCGGAGATACTCAACGGATCGACCATGATGATGGAGAAGCTCATACTGGCGCCGGTCGCGCTGATGGCGTCGACCTTGTACCCGAGGGGGGTACCCTCGTAGCTGTCGGTGCTGGGATTGGTGGTGTTGCTGAACTCGGTGACGTTGCCCTGCCGGAAGTAGTCGAAGTCGTCGGCGGGGTCGGTGAGCCCTTCCAGGTCCTGCGTGCCGGTGTCGCCGGGGCCGGCCTCCTCCAGATCGACCATGTAGTGCGATTCGTCGGTGTTGTCGGGCTGGTTGTCGTCGATGTGCCAGATCAAGATCCCGCGCTGGGTGCCCGGCAGGTGCTGATCGAACCCGGTGCCCTGGCGGTTCTCGATGAGGAAGTACTCGTGCGCCTCGAACGAGCCCTGAAGCTTGTAGATCTGAGCGCTCGTCTCCGCCTGACCGAGGCTGTAGCCGCCCGCGGTGACGATCAGCGTGGGGGACACCCAACCGAGTTGGACCTTGCACCACGCGCTGAGGTGGGCCGGGCACTCGCCGTCGCCGCCGTTCCAGGCGCCGGTAGCCATCAGGCAATACTCCCCGGCCCCTTGGCTGGTGTAGTCCGTGTCGTACAGGTCCGGCAGACCAAAGTGATGCCCCAGCTCGTGGCAGATCACGCCGATCCGCCCGATGTCACCAGCCTGGTTCCGAACGGCCGGTACGGCGACGTAGGGCTCCATGATCACGCCGTCGTAGGTCAGCGCGTTGCCCAGTTGCCACTTATGGGACCAGATGGCGTTGGGATCGTTCCCGTTCTCCTCGCCCTCGCCCGCGTGGAGGATCGTCAGACTGTCCACGTATCCGTCGCCGTCGCCGTCCATCTGGCTGAAGTCGAACCCTCGGGCCTCAAGCTTGACCACCGCGTCGCGGGCCATCGTCTGCGGACGCAGGTCCTCGCCCCAGGCGTCGTTCTGGCCGTAGAAACCATAGTCGTGGTCGAGCGTGACCGGCTCGACGACGGTGGAGGAGACGTTCAAGGTGTTGTAGGAGACTTGCGAATAGTAGTCCTTGACCGATCCGTAGGCGCCGTCATCGGAATGGCCGGCCTCGTTGAACAGGTCGTCGTAGATCTGCCGGGTGAGGGCGCCGGGGATCGTCAGGTCGGTGAAGTTGACGGGGATGACGAGGTTGCGCACCGTGCCCTGGGCGGCGGCGCGTTGGGGCTGGTTCTGTGCAACGGCAGTGGCGGCCCGCCGTCGGACGCCGGCGGCCTGGCGGATGCGCTGGGCGTCAGCCTTGAACGGCTGGGCGTCCTTCGGGTCGTCGCGGCCCACGAGTAGGGCGGTCGGCTGAATCGCGCCGTCCACCTCGACCGCGTAGACCCACCCACCGCCTTTCGGCGACCTGGCGATCAGATGGCCGGCAGCGTCCTCGTACCAGTGGGCGTGCTCGTCGCCTCGGACATGGACGGTAATTTTTGTCCCGTCCGGCTGCTTGGCCTGGATCGGACCGGGTCGAGCCGGGACGGCGTGGACCGACGCGGCGGACCACCCGATCGCCAGCACGGCCAGGCCCGACGGGAATCCAAGACGGGCCGTTCCCAGAGACCGGGACCGGCGAGACCGCAAACGAAGGGCTCCGAGGCACATCTCAACTCACCTCACGTATGCCAGTAGTGCTGTGGCGCGGTCGGTTGGCTCGTTGGAAGACCGCTGCCTATCTCGCCGGTTGGCATGACCGGCGGGGTCGCGCACCTGGGGCGCACTCGTCCGCCGAGCGCGCGCTTCTCTCCCCGCCTGTCACTCCATTCGGCATGTTGGGCGTGCCGGTGGAAGTTGGAGTTCATCTTTCCCGGCTGATGGCCCATGCGGACCTCCCAGAAGGGACAAGGGCCGACACGTGCGGGCGCCACTTCCGATAAGATCATCCTACCCGAGGCGCCAGGGCCGAACAAGGAGCCAACCCGTTGCGGGCCACCATCCCTACATCCGCGTGGTTGAGCCTTGCCGTGCGCGTCTTACAATGACCGGGTCCACGCGAGCTGCGGCGGCCAGGCAGCGGTTCCCGGCCCGCCCGTCGGGGGGCCGCTGGGTCCCCTACCTGTCACGGGAGAACCGAGATGAGTCGACCTGTCAGTATTCCCCGCACCGTGCTCGGCACTTGCGCGGCGCTGACGAGCGCCCTCCACGCCGCCCCCCTGCCCGATCCGCAGGTGCCCCTGTTTGCGTTCGACAAGGGCGACGCGCTGAAGGGGTTGGTCCGGCACAACATTCGGCTCGAGCTCGTGGCCGCCCCGTCCGGCAAGGGCAAGGCCCTGAAGGTGCACTTCGACAAGGTCGACTGGCCGAACGTGTACTTCAAGGCCGGCGACAAGCCTTGGGATTGGCGCCGCCACCTGGGCATCGCCGTCGACGTGACCAACCCGAACCCGCACCCGGTCCGCGTGTGCATGCGTGTCGACAACGAGGGCGCGGACGGCAGCAAGCATTGCAGCCAGGACGGCATCGACGTGCCGGCGGGACGGACCAAGACCCTGTCGATCACGTTTAATTGGGGCATGGACCTGGGGCTGTGGGGCATGCGGGGGTATCCGCCGATGGTCAGGGGCGCCGGCGCGGTGCTCGATCCGTCGAAGGTGATCGCGTTTCAGGTGTTCCTGCCCAGGCCGAGCAAGGCCGAGACGCTGATCCTGGACAACGTACGGCTCTTCGGCGATCGGCCGCCACTCGAGCCCTGGCCCTCGAAGGCGTTCGTCGATCGGTTCGGGCAGTTCATCCATGCCGATTGGCCTGGCAAGCTGAAGCATGCGTCAGAGTGGCCGGCGCTGCTAGCGGCCGAAAAGGCCGACCTCGCCCGCCACCCGCCACCCGCGGATCGCGACGAGTACGGCGGCTGGAAAGGCGGGCCGAAACTCGAGCCCACCGGCTGGTTCCGTACCGAGAAGGTCAACGGCAAGTGGTGGCTGGTCACACCGTCGGGCCACCCGTTCTTCTCGTTGGGCGTGGACTGCGTCGGCTACTGGTCGCAGACGATCGTCACCCAGCGCGACGACTGGTTCGCCTGGCTGCCGGATCCGAAGGGGGAATTCGAACGGCACTACGGCACGTTCAAGAACCCGCATCGCGGTCCGGTCAAGCAGGGACGGACGTTCGGCTTCTACGGCGCCAATCTCCAGCGCAAGTACGGCAAGGACTGGCGAGAGCAGTGGCGCACGATGGTGTGGAAGCGGTTGCCGTCATGGGGATTCAACACGATCGCGAACTGGTCGTCGCCCGAGGTGTACGCGGACGGACCGATTCCCTACGTCGTCAGCGTCGGCGTCGGCGGGAACCACGCCCGCGTGTCCGGCGGGTCCGACTACTGGGCCAAGATGCATGACGTGTTCGATCCGACGTTCGCCGTCGACGTGGAACGATCGATTCGCAACAGCGCCCACCTGTGGAAGGGCAAGAGGCGGTGCCTCGGCATCTTCGTCGACAACGAATTGTCTTGGGGTCACGAGAGCACGTTCGGCCTGGCCGTCGGCGCGCTGAACGGCAAGGCGGACCAACCGGCCAAGCGGGCGATCCTGTCGGACCTCCGCGCCAAGTACGGCACGATCGAGAAGCTTAACGCGGCCTGGAAGACGAAGTGGTCGAACTGGGACGAGATGAGCGAGAAGCGGGCGGCACGACGGGCCCCGAAGATGATGACCGACGCGTGTAAGCGGGACCTGAACGCGTTCATCTACCGATTCAGCCTCGAGTACTTCACGACGATCCGCGACGCGATCAGGCGGACCTCGCCCCATCACCTGTATCTCGGGTGTCGGTTCGCGTGGGGCAATCAGACGTCGTATCGGGCGGCCGCCGAGGTGTGCGATGTGGTCAGCTTCAACATCTACAAACAGACCGTCGACCCGGCCGAGTATGGGTTCACCAGCGAGCTGGGCAAGCCATGCATCATCGGCGAGTTCCACTTCGGCGCGCTGGACCGGGGGATGTTCCACACCGGCCTGGTCAAGGCCAAGGACCAGGCTGACCGCGCGCGGAAGTACGCCAACTACGTCCGCAGCGTGGCCGACATGCCCGCCTTCGTCGGCTGCCACTGGTTCCAGTTCGTCGACGAGCCCATCACGGGCCGGTGGTTCGACGGCGAGAACTACAACATCGGCTTTGTGACCGTCGTCGACCAGCCCTACCCGGAACTGGTCGCCGCCGCGCGGCGGGTCCACGCCGAGCTGTACGCAAGACGGTTCGGCAAGAGGTGAGGTGCGGACAGTTGCGAGAAGGCGTACCGGCCCGTGGGGAAATCCCTTCTGACGCCAACTTACGTGCGAATCCGCCGGTGGGCGCGGTCAGCGCTCGATGATCTCGCCTCGGGAAACTTCCGAAAATGGGCTTGACGCGCCTTCCGGCTAGTGATAGGCTACGAGTTGTTGCGGATGGGAGCGAGAGGTCAACTCTCGGGTAGTCCCCGTGGAGGGTGGGGACCATGTGGTTTCCACGTCGGGGGGCAGGAGGACGAAGGATGAAGCCCGCATGTGCGCTGGGGATCTTGTGCCTTGTGGGGACGCCGGCGCTGGCCGGGCCAATGGCGCTCCCGTTTGACGTGACCGACGGCCAGGTGCAGCTTACCTGGCTGCCGGCGGGCGCCTTCAATCCCACAACCAACACGTCACCCATGGTCGGGACGTTCGCTCTGACGATCAACGGTGAGGATGGCCATGTGGGGTCGTCCGACACGGTCACGCTGGACGGCATGAACCTGACCAACACCGAGCACATGACGACAGTTTTCATCGGCGTAGCGACCTGGTCCTTCCTGGCTGGAGACCTGCGCTTTCTCGACTTCGATACGACGGTTCCCGGGCACCTTGATGGTGGGGTCGCCACTCCCACGGGCAGCATCTACCTCGAGGTGACCCTCTCCCCCGGCTATGAAGGCGGG
>CAYOGX010000371.1:0-5529 GCA_964403235.1 uncultured Planctomycetales bacterium
TCGACCGGTGCAACCTCGAGGCGGTCGACTTCATCGAGCGGCACAAGGACGGGCCGTTCTTCCTCTACCTGAGCCACTACGCCGTCCACACCGCCCTGCAAGGAAAACCCAAGCCGGTCGCCAAGTACGAAGCCAAGCCCGGCGCCGGCAAGGGCAACCGCGCACGTCGCAACAACCCGCACCTGGCCGCACAGCTCGAAAGCATCGACGAAGGCGTCGGCATGATCGTCAAGAAACTCGACGAGCTAAACCTGGCCGACAACACGATCCTCATCTTCACCGGCGACAACGGCGGCGACGCGCGGGTGACGACCAACGCCCCGCTCCGCGGCGGCAAGAGCCAGCTCTACGAAGGCGGCATCCGCGTGCCGTTGGTGATCCGTTGGCCCGGTGCGGTCGGGCCGGGCCGGACGTGCAGCACACCCGTGATCAGCGCCGATTTCTATCCGACGCTCCTCGGGATCGTCGGCGTCCAGCCGGACCCACGCCAACGTATCGACGGCGTTTCCATCCTTCCCCTGCTGAAGGACCCTGACGCGGTCCTGAAGCGCGACGCGCTGTATTGGCACTACCCGCTGGCCAAGAAGCACTTCCTCGGTGGGCGATCGTCCGGGGCGATCCGCCATGGCGACTGGAAGCTCATCGAGTTCTTCGACACCGGCGCGGTCGAACTCTACGACCTCGGTAAGGACCCGGGCGAGCGGAACGACCTAGCCCGATCGAGGCCGGACCAGGCCAGGCGGCTGCACGAGGCCCTCAAAGCGTGGCGACGGACCTCGGCGAGGTGAACAACCCTTTCGGCGGGTTGATCGACGGGGTCACGTTGAGGGTGGGCAACTGACCGGGGGCCCTGGGCTGGCTTGGCGAGGGGTGGACGCAACGCGGGCAAACCACTATCATAATGGCTTTGTGGTGCCGCCGTCGGCGGACCACCGGACAGCGGGTCCCCAGAGCTTGTACGCAACGGACGTGAAGATCAAATGGCAGAGATAGAGCCTGGCAGCAAGGTGAAGGTGACGATCACGAGTGGGTCCTACAGCGAGGCGGCCTCCAAGACGTTGGCGCGGTTGTTCTTGAAAGACCCCAGGATCGGCAAGACGCGGCGGCGGGGGCCGAAGCCCGTCAGAGGTCGGATTCGGGCTGGCCGCGTCTGGAATGGCCGACCGCGGGGGTCCGTCGCCGCCCCGCCGCGCAAGGGCGATTCGTGCGAGCTCGTCTGTACGCTCGACGTGGTGCGCGACCTGGGAAGCGTCGCACGCTACGTCGAGGTCACTACGATCTAGATTTGACATCTCGTCGCTGCCCGACGCGGCAGCGCCAGCAACGGGAGGTGCACACGTGCGAGCCATCCGTCAGCGAGGTCGTCGGTGTGGTCCGAAGGGGGGGTGGTGCTTCGTCGCCGCGGCCGTGATCGCCTCGAGCCTGACGCTCGGGACCGGATGCAAGCCGCACAGGCCCATCTACCTGCCCCCGCCGCCGTCACCGCTCGATTACGATCGCCCGTTGCCGCCGGGCCAGCTCGCCCTGCGCAAGATCACCGACCCGAACCAGATCCCCGACTTCTCGGGCGCGATGGGCGACGTCGAATCGCTCAAGGAGGCGATCCGCCGCAGCCTCAACTATATGTCCAAGCCCTCGAGCAAGGGGTTCTATCCCTACGGCGAGATCACGCACGGCCAGGCGGTGGCGAGCCTCAAGGCGTTCCTGGCCCTGCTGGAATCGGGCGTCACCGGCGGCGATGAGCTCAACCGCCGCATCCGCGAGCAGTTCGACGTCTGGATCTCCGTGGGCTGCGACGACAAGGGCACGGTGCTCTTTACCGGCTACTACTGCCCCATCTTCGACGCCAGCAAGACCCGCACCGATCGGTTTCGCTGGCCGCTTTACAAGCGACCAGCCGATCTGGTCAGCGATCCCAAGACGGGCAAGATCCTCGGCCGGAAGATGCCCGACGGCAGCATGCAACCCTATCCCTCCCGCCGCGAGATCGAGGAAAGCGGCATGCTCCGCGGGCAGGAGCTGGTGTGGCTGTCGGACCGATTCGAGTCCTACGTCGTGACCGTGCAGGGGTCCGCGAAGCTGCGGATGCCGGACGGGGCGCTCTTCGAGATCGGGTACGCGGGGAACAACGGGCACGACTACAAGTCGGTCGGCCGGGCCCTGGTGGCGGACAAGAAGATTAGCAGCGGCGATCTGTCACTGAAGGGGCTGATCGAGTACTTCAGGGCCAACCCGGACCAGATGGACTACTACCTGTGGCAGAACCCGCGCTACGTGTTCTTCATGCCGCGGTCCGGCGGGCCGTACGGCAGTATCAACGAGCCGGTCACCCCGTGGCGGACCGTCGCGACGGACAAGGACGTCTTTCCCCGCGCCAACGTGACGTTCCTTGTGGCCGGCGGGTTCCCGCTGCCGGGGCGAGGCCTGGAGCTGGGCACCTATCGTGCGTTCGGATGCGACCAGGACACGGGTGGCGCGATCCGTGCGGCCGGCCGGTGCGACGTCTTCATGGGCGTCGGCGATGCGGCAGGGGAGATCGCCGGGCGGATCTATGCCGAAGGAAAGCTCTACTACCTGTTCACCAAGCAGGTCCCACCCCCCCAGGCCGAACCCGCCCTGGAGACCGCGCCCAAACCCGCTTCCTAACGGCGTTTTCGCTCACGGGGATCCGCGCAGTCTTCGAGCGCGCAACACTCACTTTCGCGGTGCCGCCGGGGCGGTTCGGGGCGCCAGTGGGGAAACGGCCTTCCATATCTCATCGGTGTGACTGCAAGGAGTGATCCGATGCATAGACAACTGTCGCACGCGTTCGTTCGATTCCTGCTGACCGTTGGTGTCGGCTGTGGTGGCCTGGTCCAAGCCCAGACGGCGCAGAAGGGCATCGAGGCGCGGGCGCGGTTGAGACAGAAGCTGCGGGTCGACTACGTGGGCTATCGCCCCGCGCGGTACGAGACCCGGGCGCTGGTCGAGCGGGAGAATCCGCGACCCAATCAAGGGGGGCTCATCTACGTCTACCTGACCAACGTCTCGGACAAGCCCGTGCGACTGGCGTTCTATCGCTGCAACGGCCGGGACGTGTCGTACTGGTTGCTCGGCGGGTTCCTCGCGTGGGATCGCGTCTACGACAAGCACCTCGAGCCGGGCGAGATGACGGTCCAGGAGATCGACGCGGTCAGCAGGGATTTCGCCGCGGGGCGGCCGTTCTCGTTCAGTTACGTCGACCGGACGTGGCGACCCGCGTGCTCCTACGAAGGCAGGCTTCTGGAGGATCCCGTTCAGATCTCCTTGGTCCGGGTGCTGAAGGGGAGGGGCGCGATCGAGGTCCACGTCCGTCACGAGGGCCGACGGCACGTCGAGCTGCAATCGCTGGCCGTCGTCGGACATCCGACGAAGCGCGTCGACTGGGTGGGCCAGCGGATGGACGGGCCTGCGCACGCCATCGCGCGGGTCCAGCTCGCCCGACCGCTCGAGCCGTCGGAACTGCTGATCGTCAAGCTGGAGCTCAAGCAGGCGGACAAGGTGAGATCCGTCTACGCGCACCGCCGCGCGTTCGAGGACTGGTTCCCGATCGGTTGCTGGACGGCCAAGCCTGATACGTACGAGCTGCTCCGCCGGCTTCACATCGAGCTGGTCGTCAAGGGCGGCAAGGCCGACGACGCGTTCTATTCGACGATCGCCCCGAAGCTCGGGTTCCGAACCATGGTCCCGACCGGCGCGTTCGACGGGCTCGATACGATACGCAGTCTGGGCGACCATCCCGCGGTCGCCTGCTGGATGCTCTCGGACGAGCCGGATTGGTCCACGCCCGCCGTCGTGATGAAGCACTCGGACGCCTTCGTCCGGAAGTACAACCGGACCAAGCCGACGTTCATCACGCTGTGCCGCAACGTCAGGTTCTTCGAGTACGGGCCCATCGCCGACATCCCGTGCATGGACCACTACTGCGTGACCGCGCCGACGAGCAGCAAGTGGCCGCATCGCTACGGGACACGGCTCGAGGAGACCGGCTACTACACCCGCGACCTCAAGGCCGCGTGCGAGCCCAAGCCGATCTGGGTCTGGAGCCAGGCCATCGCCGATTGGGACGAGCGGCCGAAGCGCCCCGTCCCCACGCCCGCGGAGCTGGCGGCGCAACTGCTGTTCAACCTCGGGCGCGGCGCGAAGGGCATCATCTGGTTCAACTACTCGCACAAGATGGCCGAGCGGTTCCCCGACACCCGCGAGGCCGTGCGCCGCTGGGGTCGCGTGCTCCGCATGGTCCGCGACGACCTGTTGGCAGCCGAGCCGATCGAGGTGGCCGTCGAGGCGCCGGACAACGTCGACGTGGCCGTACTTGCCTCATGGGACAAGCTCGTCGTTTGCGTAAACAACCTCGACTACGAGATCCACCCGGAGGCCTACCCGTTCACGCCGAAGCACGACGTCAAGATCTCGGTCCGCCTGCCCAAGTGGGTCAAGCCGGCCGCGGCGTTGCTCGTCAGCCCCGACGGCGTCAAGCCAGTGCCACACGAGGTCAAGAACGGCCGCGCGACGCTGGGCATCGGCGACCTGGAGGTCTGCAAGCTGGTTGTCCTGTGCAACGATCCGAACACGGAACGGGTCTACAAGGACACGCATACCCAAGCGCTGAAGGACGAACAGCAGTAGCGTCGGCGTCACGAAGAGCACGCTCAGATGTGAAACATCTGACGGGGCGTTTGGCCGACTTGACTTGGGCACGTCTCGACGTTTCGATGTGTCGACGTTTCGACGTTTACTCAAGGCCCCCCAAGCAGAGGTGCTACATGATCCGGCAGCGCATGCCCCTAACGACCGCGGCCCTCGCCGTCGCGGCGATGCTGACGTTACACTGTCCGACCTTGGCCGGCGAGCCCGCGCCGGCCGGCCAGGCCGAGATCCGACTGCCCAAACCCAAGACCCAAGGTGGTACGTCCCTCGCCGAGACCTTGGCCAAGCGCCGGACGCATCGCAAGATCTCGGATGAGCCCCTCACGCGCGAGCAGGTCTCGCAACTGTGCTGGGCCGCTCAGGGCATCACCGAGCCGAAGCGCGGGCTCCGCACGGCCCCGTCGGCTGGTGCGCTGTATCCCATCGCGGTTTTCCTGATCGATCGGACCGGCCTGTACGAGTACCAGCCGCGACAACACGCGTTGCGCCGGACGATCGCCGGCGACATCCGCAAGAACGCCGGGTCCGGATCCCTCCGCCAATCTGCCGTCCGGTCCGCGCCGGTCTGCATGGTCTTGGCGATGGACGTCGCGCGGACGGCGGCCAAGTATCACAAGGACGCCGAACGCTACTGCCTGCTCGAGGCCGGCCATGTCGCCCAGAACGTACTGCTCCAGGCGACGGCCCTGGGCCTGGTCAGCGTCCCGATCGGCGGACTCGACGAGGCCAAGCTGGCCGCCGTCCTCAAGCTGCCCGACCGCCTCCGCCCGGTCTACCTCCTGCCCGTGGGCCATCCGACCCGAGACTAGCGCCGTTTTCAGTCAGACCGTTTCGCGCGCGAGTGGGTGGCATGGGTAGGCT
>CAYOGX010000372.1:0-5527 GCA_964403235.1 uncultured Planctomycetales bacterium
GTACGAGCACGGTCTGGAAGCCGGACGGGATCGAAGACGAGCTGGACGGCATGGTGGCCGCCCTGGCCGCGCGAGGCCACAGCATCGACAAGATCGACCTGAAGGTGGCCAACGCCTACAGCGACCTGACCTACATGTCCGTGATGTGCCGCAGCCACTCCTGTTGGGGGCATTTCGCGGCCGACCCGGTCAAGACGATCAGTACGCGACGCCTGGACTTCAGCACGCCGATCCCCACCGCGAATCATCATGTGTTGTGCGTGTGGTTGCCGACGGACGGCTCGCCGGCGTGGGCGAACCTGGCCTGGGCGGGTTACGTGGCCGTCGTCACCGCCGTCAATGAGTTCGGCACGCAGGCCTCTTTGCACGATTACAACTCGACCAGCGACCTGCCGATCTCCCCATGGCTCGCGCGCTCGGTGGCGGCCAGATACGCGCTGACGATGGTGACCGATCCCAACCTGTCCACCCATGCGGACGACGTCTACGCTGACCTGCACGACAACTACAATGCCGGCACGGGCAGCTTCATCAACTACTACGTGCCGGAGGGGCACGGCGGCGTGATCACCTGCCGGCGGACCCCCAGTCCGACGTTCTACAAGCTCCGCAAGCCGCACCCGGCGTATTTCAGCGGCGACGTCTTCATCACGACCAACAGCGAGACGGACGGCGCAACCACGCCTACGGACGGCAGATTCATGGCCGACTACTACGAGGATCTGGAAGACGCCAACGAGACCGCCACGCTGCTGGGCCACTGGGACGTCATGAGCAACTCGGGGCTGCACAAGATGAGCATCGCCTATCGCGAGCGCGGCGACCTGACCGTCTGGTTCGACGGTCGCACGGACCCGCACCGGACGGCCCGCGTCGAGCTCGAGTGGACCGACCTGGCCGACGCGCTCAAAACACTGACCGTCGAGGTAAGCAACCCCGCGCGGGGAACCGTCGACGTCGACCCGAATCAGCCCGTCTACGAGCCGAACCAGATCGTCACGCTGACGGCTACGGCCAACCCGGGCAAGCAGTTCACGAAATGGAAGATCTGGGACCCCAACTACCCGGACGATGCGAACTACGCGGTCACGGACACCAACGATTCGATCGCGATCGTGATGAGCGCCGACCGCCGGGTCAAGGCCTTCTTCAAATGCGGCGGCGGCGGGGCTGAACCGCTCCTCGGGATGATACTGATCGGCGGGCAGGCGCTAGTCCGCCGGCGACGCTGACTCGCCCGTCACCACGGGAAGGGCTCGGTCGTCGCGGCACTTTCGATCTCCCCGTGTTCCCGCAGCTTGGTCGGGTATCTGGAACTCCCCACTGATCACATGATTGGCCTGGAGCAGGTGCCCCCCTACCGGTGCGACTGTGCTATAATCGCGGCCGTGCGTGACCCCCGGCGGGTGCGCGGAGCGGGGTACGCTTCGGGGCAGCTCGATGTCTGAACGAGGATTTCGATCATGAGACCAACACGACGGGAATGGCTGAGAGGTACGGCCTCTGCGGCGGGCGGACTGGCGCTGGCGGCCGAGGTCAAACGGGCGATGGCGGCCGGCGGGGCGGACTGGGTGAAGGTCGGCATGTGCGACTGGTCGATGGGCCGGACCAATTTGAGGGCCTTCCCACTCGCCAAGAAGATCGGGCTGGACGGCATCGAGGTGAGCATCGGAAACGTCAAGAACGACCTGTGGTTGCGAAAGCCCGAGATGCAGGCGAAGTACCTGGCCGCGGCCCGAAAGCACAACATGGCCATCCCGTCGATGGCCATGGGGCTGCTCAACAGCGTGCCCCTGATCTCCGACGAGCGGGCGGCGCCGTGGGTGGCCGACACGATCGAAGTGGCCAAGAAGCTCGGCGCTCGCATCATCCTGCTCGCGTTCTTCGGCCGCGGCAAGATCGGCAAGGACAGCAAGGAGGATAAGGGCCGGCTCGTCGAGATCCTGAAGGACCTCGCCCCGCGGGCCGAGAAGGCCGGCGTGGTTCTCGGCCTGGAGAACCTGCTCAGCGCCGAGGCCAACCTCGGGGTCATCGAGCAGGTCAAGTCCAAACACGTGCAGGTCTACTATGACGTCTACAACTCGCAGGGCGAGGGCTACGACGTGGTCCGCGAGATCAAGCGGATGGGCAAGTCGCAGATCTGCCAGGTCCACTTCAAGGAGGGTCCGAAGCTCCTGGGGAGCGGCAAGATCGATTGGCCCGCCGTCGCGGCCGCGCTGAACGAGATCAAGTACCGCGGCTGGCTGGTCCTCGAGACCTCCAGCCCGAACCGAGACGTGCTCGGCGATACGCGAAAGAACCTAAAGTACCTCAAGAAGCTGTTCGGCGCCTGACGTCGTGTCCCGGGTGCCATGCCCACGCTCAGACCAGCCGGGCGCTACGGCTTGGCTCTCCAGACAACCGTGGCGGTGGTCTCGTTTTTGCCTTTCTGCCGCGCCACCATGACCATCGCCTCGATCTTGTCGGCCTTGCCGATGAGGACCCACTGCTGGCCCTGAGGCTGCTTCATCTCGCTACGCTTGACCTCAAGCCCCTTGTCCTTCAACGCCTTCTCGTAGAACGCGCCCACCTTCGCCACCGCAGCCGGGCTACTGGTCATGACCTGAAACGTCTCGTCCCCGCTGGCGGGCTTCGAGTGCGCGGCGTGGACGACCTTTGAACCCGGCAGGACCTTCAGCGGAAAGCCCTTGGGGACCTCGTTCTTGCCAGTCGTGAACGTCCCCTCCTTCGTCTTGATCTGGGCGACGTCGCCGTCGGACGTGATCGTCGCCTTCTTGCCGTCCTCGGTCACGACGACGGTCTTGTCGCCCTTGCGGTCGATGGTGGCCGTGCCGTCCTCGGTCTGGATCGTCACCTTATCGCCGTCAATCTTGACCTTCCCGCCCGAGGCGATCTCGGCCGCCTTCTCCGACGCCCTGTCGCATCCGAAGGCGACTACAAGCAACAACACCAGCAGAAATCGCATGGTCAATCTCCTATCAGATCGTCCGTGTTCTCGAGCCCTCACCCACGACGAGACGACATGGCCCACGTTCATTTCGCGCTCCCCGGGAAAACCTTCCGCACTTTTCCGTTGGAGCCAAAACACACAGTTAGCAGGTCCGAATAGAACAGACCGTAATGCCAAACCGCCCCTTCCCGGTCCTGTGCCTTGCTAGAGGGCTCTCCGAGTATCTCGCGCACCTCTTGCGCTGACATCCCTAGCGTTATCAAGGGGACAAGCTTCTTTGCCGCCTCTTGCCGAAAGCCGGGCTTGGCCTTGAATTCCGCAATCGCCGCAGCCACTTCAGGATCCATTCCTGGCTTCCGCTTCGCTTTCTGGGTCAGCGGCGGAACGTGGCCGTCCTCCGTTTGGATGGCCGTCTTCTCGCCCTTGCGGTCGATCCTGGCCTTGCCCTCCTCTGTCTGAATGGTCACCTTGTCGCCGTCGATCTTGACCTTCCGGCCCGCTGCGATTTCAGCGGGCTTTTCCGATGCCCTGTCGCATCCGAATGCGACTGCGAGCAACAGCACCAAGAGAATTCGCATGGCATCTCTCCTACGGGCCTTTCGCGTAATGCGCCAGGCCTACCGTCAGGCCATTCGCCGGAACGTGCTCTGTGCCACCGGGCCGCGGAGGCGGGTCGTCACGTCGTTTTTGGCGACGGCGTCGGCCAGGATAGCGAACGTCTCATCCATGGCGGCCAGGTACCGATCGATGACGGCATCGTCGTGCGCGAGCGAGAGTGGCACGCTCTTACCGGCCAGGAAGCCTCGGGACAGCATCTCCTGCGTGAACAGGGTCGAGACGGCCAACGGGTCGTCGCCGAACTCGAAGCCGAACGACGGCAGCGGCGGCTTGCCCATGACCCGCACCGCCAGGCCGTGCTTGCCGGCCAACTCGCCGATCCCCTGCTGCACGCGCTCGCCGAGGCGCCAGAAGTGTTGCGGCGCGTCGACGGCCCGCAGCTTCTTGATCGTCGCCAGGGCGGCGGCCGGGCCGATCCCCTCGGTCCAATAGCTGCTACTGATGAACGTCCGCCCGGCCGAGCGCATTACGTTCCGTCGGCCCATCACGGCCGCCATCGCATAGCCGTTGCTCATCGCCTTGGCGATGACGGCCATGTCGCCGGTGACGCCGAGGACCTCCTCGGCGCCGCCCATCGCGTATCGAAACCCGACCGTGACCTCGTCGAAGATCAACACGCACCCGTGCTCGTCTGCGAGCCGACGCACCGTGGGCAGGAACGCCGGGTCCGGATCGTGCTGCCGGATCGGTTCCATGATGATGGCTGCGAATTCGCCACGATACTTAGCAAGCAGGCACTCGAGCTGCTCGGGGTGGTTGTACTCGAACGGCAGGACCGTGCCGGCCAGCGCCTTCGGCACGCCGTCGGCCGCCAGGCCGGGCAGCAGGTGGCCGTCGAGCGTGTCGTCACCGACCAGGTTGGCGGCCAGATACCAATCGCTCCAGCCGTGATAGCCGCAAAAGGCCACGCGGTCGCGCTCGGTGTGCGCGCGGGCGATCCGAATGGCCACCGCCAATGCCTCCCCTCCTGTCCGCGTGAACCGAACCATTTCCGCACATTCGAAGATGTCGCAGAGCAGCTCGGCCAGCTCGACCTCGTCCGGTGTGCTGAGCGTGGTCGTCACGCCGCGCTCGACGCGATCGCGGACGGCCGCGTCCACGTCCGGATCGGCGTAGCCGCAGATCGCCTGGCCGACGCTCATCTGCATGTCGACGTACTCGCGACCGGCCAGGTCCCAGACGCGACACCCCTTGGCCCGGCTGAAGTAGGTCGGCCACTGCTCGGGCGCAAACAGCTCGGGGCGCTTGCTCAGCAGCATCCCACCGCCCGGAATCAGCTCGCACGCCTTCTGCCACAGCGCCCAGCCCGGATTGGACCCACTCGATGCTTGCCCGCTCACGTAAACATTCTCCTCGCCCTCAGTGGGTGGCACGGTCAAGCGGAGCCGCGGAACGCGGCGCAGCTTGGCCGTGAGCATGCGCAATGGTCGTGGCAACACGGCCAAGGAACGACCCTAGCGGGTCGTTCCCTGACCGTGCCACCCGATTATCGATCATCCCATAGCCAGCCCACCGCCGATCATCCCATTGCGCTGTTTTCAGATCAAGTCGTCGACCAGGCGCGTCTTTTGCCCTGGTGGGGTATATTGGGCGCGTTGGGTCTGTTCGCATGTTCGGTTGTCGGGCGACGACTTCGTCCGTCCACGTGGAGGTGTGCAATGACATTGACGCGGCTCGAGGCGCTGGTCTGTCTAACCGTCGTCCTCGCGGGGATCAATACCGCAAACGCGGAGGTGGTCAAGCTGCTGGACACGACCATGATCGAGGCGACGGAGAAGTTCTATCGCTGGAGCGAGGGCTCCACCATCGCGCTGGACAGTAAGAGCCGACTGCTGATGGCCGTCACGATGTTCGGGCCCGGCGGGCACGACCACACGACCGGGGCGATCTACCAGTTCCGCTCGAACGACGGTGGGCTGACCTGGACCAAGGCCGCCGGACCGGAGGACCTGGGGATCG
>CAYOGX010000373.1:0-5521 GCA_964403235.1 uncultured Planctomycetales bacterium
GTGCCCCATGCCCAGCTCGATCAACCCTCGGGCGAGGCCCACCGCTTGGTCATGGTAGTCCGCCCAGGCGATCTCCTTGAACTGCCTGCCCTCGGGTACCATCCACAGGCAATGGTCGCCGCGTTCTTTCGCCCGTCGCCGGACCATGGCGGCCACGTTGGGATCGTTGTCGTTGAAGGGTAACAGCTCGATCTCGCCGAGATGCTCGCGTGGAACTGGTTGTGCCTCGCCCATGAACGTCACCCGCCCTCTCTAGATGAAATGACCTGCGGCCGGATTCGCCCCGTCTATGGGCCTGTCCGAATCCGCCAACCCCTCCTGACGACGTCTGTGCCGGCCTGGCGATGCGAGACGACGCCGGCTCAGCAGGCCTCGACGATCGTCGCCTCCCCCATGCCGCCGCCGACGCAGAGCGTGGCCAGCCCAAGCTTGTTGCCATCCTGGGTCATGCGGTGGATCAGCGTCACCACGATCCGCGCGCCGCTGGAGCCCAACGGATGGCCCAGCGCGATCGCACCGCCACGCGTGTTGACCTTGTCCGGGTCGAAATTCGCCAGCCGGATCACCGCCAGGCTCTGCGATGCGAAGGCCTCGTTCAGCTCGATCGCGTCGATGTCGTCGATGCTCACGCCCGAACGCTCAAGCGCCTTCGGCGTCGCCTTGGCCGGTCCGATCCCCATCTCGCACGGCTCGACCCCCGCCACGGCCATCGACCGGATCTTGACCTTGGGGGTCAGGCCCAGTTCCTTGGCCCGCTCTTCCGACATCATCAGCAGCGCCGACGCCCCCACGGTCAGCGGCGAGCTATTGCCGGCCGTCACCAGCCCGCCCTTGGGGTTGAACGCCGGCGACAGTTTGGCGAGCACCTCAGGGTTCGTCTCCGGGCGGATCGTCTGGTCCACCGTGAACAACTGACGGTGCCCGGCCTCGTCCAGGCCCCACGTCGGTACCACCTCGTCCTTGAACAGGCCCGTTTCGGTCGCCTCGTGAGCCTTCATGTGCGACCCGTAGGCGAACTCGTCCTGTTCCTGCCGGGTGATGAAGTACTTCATGGCCACGTACTCGGCGGTGATCCCCATCATCATCGCGGCCCGGAAATGCTTGTAGAACATCCGGGGGCTGGGGTTGGCGTCCTTGTCCATGGGGTAGTGGTGCATGTGCTCCACACCGCCGACGACGTGGACGTCCTCGCAGCCGGTCATGATCGCCCGCGCGGCCGAGTTGACGGCCGTCAGACCGGACGCGCACAGCCGGTTGACGGTACATGCAGCCGTCTCGACCGGCATCCCTGCCATCAGCGCGGCCGTCCGGGCCACGTTGAAGCCCTGCTCACTTTGCTGTTGGACGCAGCCGAAGTAGACGTCCTCCACCACGTTCGGGTCGATGCCGGTCTTGTCGATCAGCCCCTTCATGGCATGGGCCGCCAGGTCGTCCGCACGGACGTTGCGGTAGTAGCCGTCCTTCGGGCGCGCACTGCCCACCGGGGTCCGGACACCGTCGATGATCACAGCGGTTTTCACGGCAATGGCCTCCTGAGGCTGCCTTGGATCTGCCTTCTGCTCATCACCTCGTCATCATCCCGTCTCACTCAGAGCCGGAGACGGGTGGCACGGTCAAGCGAAGCCGAGGAACGAGGCTGAGCTTGGCCGTGGGGATACGTCCAATCCTGTCAACATGGCCAAGGCCCGACCCTCACGGGTCGTCCCTTGACCATGCCACCCAACCCACGCTTCCAGTCGGGTCCGTGGCCTGGTCAGTTCTTGTAGAACGTCTTGCCCGACTTGGCCATCTCCTTCAGCGTCTCGGGACACTCGAACCGCTTGCCGAGCGGTTCGTACTTGGCCAGCTTCTCGACGATGGTGGCGGCCCCGGTCGAGTCCGCCCACCGCAACAGCCCGCCGCGGAACGGCGGGAACCCGATCCCGAAGATCAGCCCGAAGTCGACGTCCTCGTGTTTTCGGACAATGCCCTCGTCCATCAACCGGACGGCCTCGGCCAGCATCGACAGGAACAGCCGGTCGAGGATGGCCTCGTCGTCGGGGACCTTGCCCTTTCGGCCGATCTCGTCGACCAGCTTGTCCACGACGCCGTCGGGCTCGCCGCGTTTCTTCTTCTTCTTGGGGTCGTAGGCCATGAACCCCGCGCCGGACTTCTGGCCCAGCCGACCCATCTCGACCAGCTTGGGCAGCAACTGGGCGGGCTGGGCACGGTCCTTGTAGGCCTCGGCCAATACGCCGCCGGCGAAGACGGCCACGTCGAGCCCCACCATGTCGCCCAGTGTGACCGGGCCCATCGGCATCCCGAATTTCGTGACCACCTTGTCAAGCTTCTGCATGTCGAGGCCCTCCTCGACCATCAGGACGGCCTCGTTCATGTACGGTAGCAGGCACCGGTTGACCAAGAAGCCGGGGCAGTCGTTTACGACGATGGGCTTCTTGCCGATCGCCTGGGCCTGCGCCACCACCGTCGCCACCGTCTGGTCCGACGTCTTCTTGCCGCGGATGACCTCGACCAACTGCATCCGGTCGACGGGGCTGAAGAAGTGCATGCCGATGAAGTTCTCCGGGCGCTTCAGGCCCTTGGCCATCTCCGTGATCGAGATGGTCGACGTGTTCGAGGCGATGACGGTGTCTGTGTCGACGATGTCCTCCATCTCCTTGAACGTCGCGACCTTGACGTCCTTCTTCTCGACGATGGCCTCGATGACCATGTCACAGTCCTTCATCACCGCCTTGTCGGTCGTGGTGCGGACCTTACTGAGGGCGTCGATGGCTTCCTCTGCGGTCATCCGGCCGATCTTGATGCGGCCTTCCATCGGTCCACGGATTCGCTTGATGCCCGCGTCGATCAACTCGTCGTTAAGATCCCACATCGTGGTACTGGTGCCCCGCCGCAGGTAGCTGAAGGCGATGCCCGCGCCCATCAGCCCGCCGCCGAGCACGCCCGCCCGCTTGACCTCCTTGGGCTTGATCGACGCATCCTCGACGCCTCTGTCCCGGCGGACCGCCAGGTCCATGAAGAAGATGCCGATCAGGTTGCGGCTGATCTCGCTGCCGATCAGAGACAGGATCTGCTTGACCTCCTCCTTGAGTCCGTCTTGCAGCGACAGGTTGCAGCCGTTCCGCATCGCCTCCAGCGCCGCGATCGGCGCGGGGTACTGACCCTTGGTCTGGCCGAGCAGATAACCGCGGAAGACCTCGAAATTGAACAGCATGTTGTCTTCGCTCAGGTCCATGGGCAGTTCGCGGCGTTTGCGTTCAGCCTCGTAGTCCCCCAGCTCGTGGGCCAGGTTGATGACGCGGACGGCCTCATCGAGGAGCTGGTCGGCGGGCACCACCTCCCAGGCCAGCCCGAGGTCGACGGCCTTGTCGGCCTTGATGCTGTCCCCGCTGCAGTTCATCTCGAGCCCCTGGTCGATGCCGACCAGACGCGGCAGCCGCTGGGTCCCACCCCAGCCCGGGATGATGCCGATCTTGACCTCCGGGGCGCCCAGCTCGGTCCGTGGGCTGTCCGACACGATGCGGTAGTCGAATGCCATCGCGCACTCGAGCCCACCGCCGACGCACATCCCGTCGATGGCGGCTACGGTGGGATACGGCAGCCGTGTGATTCGGTTGAACAGGTCGTGCCCGGCCTGGCAGAAACCGCGGACCATCTCCTTGTCCGCGCCGACGGCGGCCATGAGCTCGTTGAGGTCAGCCCCGGCGATGAAGTTGCCCTCCTTGCCGCTGACCAGGATCAAGCCACGCAGGTCCGTCTGCTTCTCGAGCTCGGCGACGCGCGCCGTCAGCTGGGTCAGGTGCGCCTGATTGAACGTGTTGACGGGTTTGTCCGCGGCATCGAAGGTCAGGACGGCGATCTTGTCGTCTCTGATCTCCAGCTTGAACGAAGAGCCGGCATTGGAGGTGGTCATCGTGCCTCCTTTCAGTAGCTTCGACAAAATGTCCAGACAACGCCGTCGGATGTGCCTAGGCGTCGCTTCCCACCGTGACGCAAGTCACGATTATAGGTGCCCGACGGGTGCGCCTGCAAGCAAAAAGTTTGCAAGCACTAACATGTTTTTGCCGGGCCAGCAGTGAACCAGACCCCTGCATGGCGGGAACGTCACGCCCTGTCAACCGTGCAACCCGACGACGGGCCAGGTTTCATCTTGTCTACCGCGGGCCGTTAAGGTAAACGTTGCAGCACACCACACAGGCCGATGTCCGTCACCAGATAGAACAAGCGCAGGCCACAGGAACGACCAACAATGAGCGACAAGCAGGCGAAACTCGACAGATTGCTCAAGGCGTTGCGTCACGAGCAGCCCGATCGGGTTCCGGCCGGGGAGTTCTTCTGGTCGGGGTTCCTCAGGCGCTGCCAACAGAAGTGGGGGCCGGGCTTCGACCCCTACCGCCATTTCGATCTGGACTACGTCGTCGTCAATCCCAACATGGACCCGCAGATTAGCCCGTTCGATATCGTCGAGCAGACCGGTGACGACGTCGTCGTTAAGACGGGTTTCGGCGCGACGATCCGCAGACGCGGCGACCTGCCCATGCCGAGCTACGAGACTTTCAGCGTTTCCGAGCCCGAGCAGATGGCGGACTTTGCGTTCGACGATCCAGCCGACCCGAGGCGGTTCTTCGACGGCGGGGACGACCAGATCAACTGCGTCGGTGACACGTTGCTGCGGGACATCCCGCCTTGGAACGAGCGGCTCGACGCGTATGTGGACGATTTCCCGGTCTTCGGCTCGGTGTGCGAGCCGCACGAGTACCTGTGGCGGATCATCGGGAGCGAGAACGCGATGTTCTGGATGGCGGCCGAGCCGGACCTGATCCAGGCGTTTGTCGATCGGATCGGGCAACACCTGCTGGAGATGACCCGGGCCGAGATTGAGGCGGGCAATCGCAGGCTGTCGGGCATGTACGTTTGGGGCGATGTGGCCTACGTTCGCGGGATGCTCTTCGGCGCGCCGCGGTGGCGTGAGCTGTTCAAGCCGCACGTGGCCAAATTGATCGAGCTGTGTCATTCGCACGACCTGCCGGTGGTCTACCACGGCTGCGGCAACGCGCGGGACATCTTCGACGACATGGTCGAGATCGGCCTGGACGCGTACAACCCGGTGGAGGCCAAGGCGGGGCTCGATGTGGTGGCCCTCAAGAAGACCTACGCCGGCAAGCTCGCCTTCGTGGGCAACATTGATGTCCGCGCGTTGGAGACGAACGACCCGGCACGGATCGAGCAGGAGGTCCGCTACAAGCTGCGGGCGGCCGAAGGCGGCGGCTGGGTCTGTCAGTCGGATCACTCGGTCAGCAGCGATGTGACGCCGGAAGGCTATGAGCTGGCCATCAACACGCTGCGAAAACACGGCACGTACCCGCTTCGGCTCGACTGAGTTTCATAGCTGGCCGGGTGGCATGGGCAGGGCCCAACCCGCGAGGGTTGGGTTTTGCCCGTGCGGGCGCCCGAACTGTCGTCGGCGGGTGGCCCACCTCTTCAGAGGAATGCGCGCATTGGGATCTTGTATTGCGCTAAC
>CAYOGX010000374.1:0-5516 GCA_964403235.1 uncultured Planctomycetales bacterium
AGGAGTGGCGCAACCTGTTTGAGAACGCACAGATAGGCTTGTACCGATCCAAGGTTGACGGCTCATGTATCGTCGCCGCCAACGCGAAGCTCGCTGAGATCCTCGGCTGCTCGATTGAAGAACTGGTTGGGCAGCCGGCTATGGTCAGATATGCCAACCCGAGTGATCGGGAAGAGGTGATGCAACAACTGCGGAAGAACGGTGCTCTGACCGACTACGAGGTGGAGGTGGTGGCCAAGAGCGGTGAAATAAGGACCTGCTTGATCTCGATGAAGTCGTATCCGGAGCGGGGATACCTCGAGGGTTCGGCCATAGACATCACCAAGCGCAGGCGAGCCGAAGCGGCGTTGCGGCGTGCCCACGAGGAGCTGGAGGCCCGTGTGGCGGAGCGGACCGCCGATCTCCGGTCAGCCAACGAACGGCTTCGGCGAGAAATCGCCGAGCGCAAGGAGGCGGAAGAGGCCCTGAGACAGGGGCAAAAGGAAAAAGAAGCCATTCTGAATAGCCTGGTGGAGCACGTGCTCTACCATGACATGCAAATGAGGATTCTGTGGGCCAACGAGGCAGCCTGCGAATCTGCCGGTCTGCCCCTGGAGGAATTGGCGGGCCGTCACTGCTACGAGATATGGGGCCAGCGCGCTGATCCCTGTGAGGACTGTCCGGTCGCCGGGGCGCGACAGACCGGTCGCCCGCACGCCGTGGAGAAGTCAACCCCGGACGGCAGATCTTGGTTTGTGCGAGGCCATCCGGTTCGAGACGGGAATGGCGAAATCACGGGCTTGGTCGAGCTCACTCTGGAGACCACGGAACGCAAGCGGGCCGAGGAGGCCAGCCGCGTCTTCACCAGAAGCATGGAGCAGAGCCGCGACGGGATCATCATCACCGACGCGGACTCCCGAATTACGTTCGCCAACAGGGCGGCTGAGGTGTTCCTCCGCCTTGCCGCCAATGAGATCATTGGGCGCCGATCTGATGAGGTCTTCACGATCGACCGGCGGACGCAGGACCAGATCGACGCCAGCCTGAAGAACGAAGGGAGCTGGTCGGGGCTGGTGGAAGTCGCTCAGCACGACGCGGATCCGCTCGCGATCGAACTGACCCGCCTGCTGATATCGGATGAACGGGAGACCCCGATCGCGTCGGTCAGCGTCATCAGGGATGCCAGATACGCCCGTCGACTGGAATCCCTACAGCATGTGGCCGAGGTCGCGGCCGGAACCGACGCCACCGACGATGAGGTCGTCCACAAGATCATGGCCCATCTGCCCGAACTGGTCGATACCGACCGATGGAGCATTTTCCTGCACAGCCCCCAGAATGAGACGCTCGAACTGCGGTTCTTCAGTGAGGGGGAAAGGGAACTGGCCCAGGCCGCCCCAGTCCTTTCCGTAGGGAATTCCCTCACGGGCCAGGTCTTCAGAAGGGGCGAGGTCCTGGTCTCCGCGGACTTACTCCGCGACCACCGGTTCTCCGGTAACCCCACGCTGCATTCGATGCTACCGCTGGTCAGGCGTCTCAATGCGAGGGCGATATGCATCCTTCCCCTTCGCGCCGGGAGCAAGACTGTGGGTACGCTTACCGTCTCGGACCGCCGGGTGCGCACGTTCACACTGGAAGAAATCAACGTCCTCAAGACGCTGGCCGGTCAGATCGGTTTGCTGCTGGGTCGTGACAGGCGCGAGCAAGCCCGTCGACCCCGTGCGTCGCAGCCCAGGCGGGCCAATATGGTGACCGTCGTGGCCCAAAGCGAATCGATGAAGCGCGTGATCAACGTGGCCGAGCATGTGGCCGCCACCGACCTGCCCGTCCTGATCCTCGGACCGACCGGGGTGGGCAAGGGCCACCTGGCCAAGTACATCCACACGATCGGGCCGCGGGCCGATGGGCCCTTCCTCGCCGTCAACTGTGCTTGCCTCGACGGTCAGTTGATCCTCAGCGAGCTGTTCGGGCACGAACGCGGCGCCTTCACCGGGGCGGTACGTCAGCAGAAGGGCTGCTTCGAGCTCGCCAACGGCGGGATGCTCCTGTTGGATGAGGTCATCGAGCTGCCGGACTCCGCCCAGGCCAAGCTGCTTCAGTTGGTCGAGACGCAGCAGTTCCGTCGCGTCGGCGGTCAACAGACCATCGCCACCGACGTCCGGATCATCTGCACCACGAACGCCGACATCCGCGAGTGTGTTCGCAGCGGCAAGCTCCGCCAGGACCTCTACTATCGGCTCAACACGGCCGAGATCCTCATGCCGCCGCTGCGCGATCGGCCCGAAGACGTCGAGCCGCTCGCGGTGGCGCATCTACGCACGCAATCGCTGGCGACCGGCGAGCCGGTGTGCAGACTCACCGATGGGGCCCTCGCCCGACTTCGCGAGTACCACTGGCCGGGAAACGTCCGAGAGCTCCAAAACGTGTTGAGCCAGGCGTCGACCCACGGCAGCGGGGTGATCAGCGCACGAGATCTGCGCTTCTCGCCCGTCGTCAGCCCGTTGGCCGACGAGCTGGCGAAGGAACCCGCCGGCCGGAGCGAGCGGGGCCTCATCCTCGACGCGCTCCGTCGGCACCGATGGAACCGCAGCCTCACCGCAAAGGAGCTGGGCATCCACCGGAACACGCTCCGCGACCGCATGCGCAAATACCACATCACCGATTGATCCACTTCCTGGCGAGAAGCGGTCCCACGCCCATTCGTTTTCGGCTATCCTGTCGGGTCACATATGTGGTATGCGGGCGCGGCACGGGTAGCCGCCCGTGCGGTAGAACCCATTCGACGCCTTGACGGACGAGACCATGACCAAGAAGAACGCAGTGACCTCAGGCCTGGTGCTGTTCTCGGCCGCCCCTGGGTGGGCCGCGGGACCGACCGGTCGGAGCAACGTCGCGGTCCTGCTCGATCACACGCTGTCGGCCGCAGGCTCGACCCGGGCCACCGGCTACGTGATGTCCAACAAGATCGTGACGACCGGCGGCCGGACCTACGTGACGTGGCTCGATACCGCCTCGGTGATCCGCATCCAGTCGTTCGACCACAAGACGGGGTCACCCGGGTCCGTCGTCGAGCTCGGCAAGGGCGTCGACAACCACGGCGGCCCGGCCATGACGGTCGACGCCAATGGGAACCTGCACGTCGTGTTCGGCCCGCACCATGGCCCGTTTCAATACCGCACCACAACCAAGCCCGGTGACATGAGTAGCTGGTCGCCCGTGACGCGGATCGGCACGAAGGCGACGTATCCCAGCCTCGTTTGCGCGCCGGACGGTATGTTGCATCTGACGTGTCGAGGCGGGGACGAGCCGTACAAGCTGCACTATTACCGCAAGCCGCCGAACGGCGATTGGGCCGGCCCGACCACGCTCGCCGATGCCGACGTGCCCGGCGGGTACACGCAGTTCGGCAACGCCCTGGCCATCGCGCCGGACGGGACGCTCCACCTGGCGTTTCATTTCTACGATCTCCATCCGGCGGCCGGCAAGGCGGCGGGGTACATGCGCAGCTGCGACGGCGGCAAGACCTGGACCGATTCGAAGGGTCGCGCGCTGCCCCTGCCCGTCACGCCCAAAACGGCCGAGCTGGTCGAGGCCGGACCCAAGCTGGACATGCGCGTCAGCAACATCGCGCTCGACAAGCAAGGCCGCCCTTACTTTCTGGCCATGCACTTCAAGACCAAACCGAACGACGCGATCCTGTGGCGGCATGACGGGTCGGCCTGGCGCAAGACCGCGCTTCAGCCGTGGATCAGCAAGACGATCTTCGCGGGCGGCGAGGCCGCCAGCGGCACGCTCGCGTTCGGCAACGACGGTCGTCTGTACGTGGCCGTCGCGCTGGTTACCCAATTGCCCGGGTGGGGATCGCCGGGGCACGAGATCGGCCTGCTCGTCTCGGACGACGGCGGCCGGACCTTCACCGGCCAGATGATCTCACCGCCCGATCCCAAGACGCCCAACTGGCAGCCGAGCATCGAACGCTGCACCGGCCACAACGCCGTCGACGTCCCCTGGCTGATTTACACGCACGGGCATCCGGGTGAGGGGTGCACGCCCAAGGACAAGACGGAGGTGCGTCTGGTCGCGCTGACGCGGCCCGCGATCGCGGCCGATGCCAAGACAGTGCGGGTCGCGGGTATCGTCCTGAAGTGGGTGCCGAAGGACCGCGAGCGGAACTTCCGCCGGGCCGAGCCGATGATCCGACAGGCCGCCGCCGGCGGCGCAAGAATCGTCTGCACGACCGAGTCGTTCCTCGACGGCTATTCGATCCGCGACAAGAAGATGCCCCTGGCCGATTACCACGCCCTGGCCGAGCCGATCCCCGGCGGGCCGTACGTCACCAAACTCCAGGCCCTGGCCAAGGAACTCAAGATCCACCTGATCGCCGGCCTGCTGCGACGCGTCGGTGACAAGACGCACAACGCCGCCGTCGTCATCGGCCCCGACGGCGAGCTGATCGGCACGTACCACAAGCAGCACCTGGGCCACGAGAAGGTCCGCAACACGCCCGGGGATCAGTGCCCGACGTTCGAGACGCCCTACGGCCGGCTGGGCGTGATGATCTGCGCCGACCGCCGCTATCCCGAGGTCACCGCGGGCCTGGTCAAGAACGGCGCGGAGTTCATCATCATCCCGTCCGGCGGCATGTGGGGCCCCAAGAGCAACGACCCTCATCTCCAGGCGCGCTCGAAGCAGTCGAGCCTGCCCATCGTCTTCGTCCACCCGATCGAATGGCTCGTGACCGGCCCGACCGGCCTCATCTGGGACCGCGACTTCCGAGGCCACCAGATGGACGTCACCGCAGATCAGATCGACACCCTCGCCGATCAGAAGGGCGTCTTCCTGTTCGACCTGCCCGTGCGCAAGCCGTAAGGTGCGTCCTCACGCACCGTACGCACCTCAACACGATGCGAGCGCTTGACACCGGCACGGACCCGGGCACCCTATGGAGTTCGGGTCCCAGAGGCCTGGTGACGCACGAGGACGTCCGTCGAACGGTTGCCCGGCCGACAGCCCGGGACACCGCAGTGAGCGTTCTGATGCTGCAAGAATGCCGGCCTTGGGGTCCTATAGGGAACGATGTAATCACCGTTAGCTGACCATATGGAAAGGACAAGCAATGAAAGCGCTTCGACATATTGGCTCGTTGGCCTTCGTGCTCGGGCTGTTCGTTGCGGTCTTTGCCGGGATACCATGGCACGTGCTCGTCGCCGATGATCCGGTCGTGCCCTGGTGGCTGCGGATAGCGGTGTTCGCCCTTTTGGGCGGCATCCTCGTGGTTCTGCTGACACTGGCTGTCGAACAAGCGAAAGGTAAAAGGTCCGAAGAGGCGCCACTGCCTGCTGACTCTGGAGCCAGGATCCTGCTGTTGAATTCCGATGCGGTACCCGGCCGAGAGACGCGCGAGATTCTCGGTCTCGTCCAGGGCCACACCGTCTATGCCATCTGGCTGGGCAAAGACCTGTCCGCCTTGGTCAGACTTATCCTTGGCGGCGAACTGACTGAATACACAGAGATGATGGGAAGGGCTCGCGCGGCAG
>CAYOGX010000375.1:0-5515 GCA_964403235.1 uncultured Planctomycetales bacterium
CCGTGCTCAAGTCGCGTTGGCTCTGACGGACGATGATGCGGACGGGCAGGCCCTGCTGCGTGAGGGACTCGACGGCCTCGACGCTGCCGTCGCGGCTGTCGTCGTCGACGATCATGATTTCGCCGTTGAGGCCGGCGTCGCGCAAGGCCCGGTCGATCCGCGGCACGAGCAGCGGGAGGTTCTCCGCCTCGCGATAGGTGGGGACGACCACCGAGACGCGTCCCGCCCGGTCACGTGTCTCGGATGGCGTCGGCACCGTGGTGTAACCTCCCTCAGGTGGTGGTCGGACCGGCGGGGTTACGTCAAGTGGGCCTTCATCCAATCAAGGCATTTCTTGTAACCGACGGGGGTGGGCTCGGCCCCTTCGTATTCGGCGCAATAGGCCCCGTCGTAGCCGGCCTTGCCGAGGCATTCGAGCACGCGGGCCAGGTTGATCTCGCCCTCGCCCAGGACCGCACCGACGTAGTTGGCCAGACTACCCGTGCCGTCCTTCATGTGCGTGTGAAAGGTATGCGGCGCGATGATCTCGTAGAACCGATCGATATCGGACAGGTCGTTGCCCGCCCAGCGGTAATTCATCGTGTCCAGGTTGGCCCCGACGTTCTTGCTGCCGACCCGCTCGAACAGTTCGACCTGCAGGTCCGCGTTGTTGGTCACCAGGCCGTGGTTGTCGACGGCCAGCTTGAGACCCGCGGGCTCGACGAAGTCGCGGCAGCGTTTGAGGCACTCGGCCATGGCCTCGACGTAGCGTGATTCGGGGACCTCGTCCTTGGGCCGGCCGCCCTCGGTGCGGATGATGTCGGTGCCCAAGATGGGCGCCGCCTCGCAGATGCGGCGCATCCGCTCGACCTGGGCCTCGATTGTCGCCTGATCGAGGACGACGAAGTCGTTGCCGCTCGACAGGGCCGAGACGCTCAACCCGAGCGAATCGACGATCGCGCGGACCCGGTCGGCCCCCTGCTTGGGGTCGGACGAGGCGTCGGATTCGTCCCAGATGTCGGCCACCGACAACTCGACGACCTCGAAGCCGGTCTCGCGACAGTACCCGAGGAAATCGGACAGTGACCATTCCTTCGGGAGGTTGTAGTGGATGATGCCGAGCTTGCCCATGTCAGCCTCCTGTCCTGTCAGCGCGTTGACCCGACCCACCGCCGCGCCCCGGATCGGCGCGGCCCGGGACCGGCACTATACCCGTCTCGGTCCGGTTGTACCACCGCCGTTTGTGGACGTGCGGGTCGGATTCGAGCCGGCCACCCCCTCGACGCAAGGGGTCCGGCGTGCGACAATCCCGGGAGGATCGCTATCCGACGGGACGAGGAATCATGAGCAACGCGCTACGGATCACGGGCGGACGGGTCTTCGACGGCCGTCAGTTCTGCGAGAATACCGCGGACGTCTGCATCGCCGACGGGCGGTTTACGACGCCCGATCAAATGCCGCCCGACGCCCGGTCGATGGACGGTGCCGGCCTGATGGTCGTTCCGGGCCTGGTCGACATGCACGCGCATGTCTTCGAGGGGGTAACGATCGGCATCTGTGCCGACGAGCACTTCCTGGCCAAGGGGGTTACGACGGTCTGCGACGCCGGATCGGCCGGGGCCAACACGTACCCAGCCTTCGAGAAGTTCGTGATCCAGGGCAGCCGCTGCCGCGTCAAATCGTTCCTTCACGTCAGTTGCGTGGGGCTGGCGGTCATGAACGAATCGGCCGCGGACATGGGCGAGCTGGAGGAGTTTCGGTTCATCCGTGCCGACGCCGCCTGCCAGACCGTGTTGCAGCGTCCCGATCACATCGTCGGGGTGAAGGTCCGCATGGGCGAATTCCTGGCCCACAGCGCGGACAAGGAACGGGCCGGGCTCTGGGCCGCCCGGTACGTCGCGGACCGGGCGCACCTGCCCTTGATGATCCATTTCCCAGGCAGCAGCCTTCCCGAGGAGGTCGTCCTGAGCCACCTTCGCCCCGGGGACATCTTGACCCACATCTACCATCCGTGGGTGGGGGGTCCGCTGGACCGCCGCGGGCAGGTCGTGGACGTGTACCGCCAGGCCAAGGACGACGGCATCGTGTTCGATCTGGGCCACGGCCGCGGGGCCTTCAGTTTCGACGTGGCTGAGCGATGCCTCGACCAGCAGCTCGTGCCGGACACGATTAGCAGCGACCTGTACACGATGAACGTCGCCGGCCCGGTTTACGACACGCTGACGACGATGGACAAGCTGCTGGCGGTGGGGATGGGCCTGGAAGACGTCCTGCGGGCCACCACGAGCCGGCCGGCGGAGGTGATCGGTCTGGCCGACGAGATCGGTGGGATCGCGCCCGGCCTGTGCGGGGACGTAACCCTCCTTGCATTCGAGGAGGGACCCAGTGAGTTGCACGATGTCTTACGGCACGTTCGGGTCGCGCCGAGGCGTCTCCGCTGCCGCGGCGTCATCCTGGCTGGCGAGGTGGTCTGGCTCGACCGGGGATGATCTCGGGTCAACGGTGAGAGTGGTGGCGGCTAATCACAACCGCCTTTGGGGGGTCTGAGAATGCCGGATGAGGGGTGTTGGCCGATCATTGGCAGGGCGGGCGGTTTGGCATTAGGATCTACCCTAATCGGAGCGATGTTTCCCTTCGTCGGGGGTCTTGGGTCTGGCCGGGGGATCGGCCTATCTGCCGTTCGGCCTGCGATATTTAGGAAGAGTGAGCAGGTAATTTGACCGAGGCCACAACCCGATGTATACTTGCCTAATTCCGGGCGAGGTCAGAGGGCTGAACCAGCAGCGCTGAGTGGGCGCAACGCGAAGACTCAGGCGGAATAATAAAAGGCGCCAATACGGTGGTTTTTGTCGTATGGAGGAGCCGTGGCCAACGCTGCCGCTGAAGCCGTTACCCGTCAAATTCGCGAATCCATAGATGTTGTCGAATTTATAGGCCAGTATGTATCGCTGAAGAGGCGAGGCGGTGAGTTCGTTGGCTTGTGTCCGTTTCATCAGGAGAAGACCCCTTCGTTCAGTGTCAGCCCCTCGAAGCAGATCTTCAAGTGCTTTGGATGTGGTGCCGGAGGGGACGTATTCACTTTCGTCCAGCTTCGAGAGAAAGTGGAATTCCTGGAAGCCCGGCGGTTGTTGGCCCATCGCGCCGGGATAGCGCTGGAAAGCTGGTCCGGCAGGTCTGGGGATGAAGGAACCGGGAAGAGTTCGCTGTTTGGGGCCAACGAATGGGCGCGGGGTCAGTTTCAGCAATGGCTTAAGGATCCGGAGCGGGGCAAGGTGGCCCGGGACTATGTGGAGCGTCGCCGGTTAGCCCCGGAGATGGTGGAGGCCTTCGGTTTGGGATTTTCATTGGCCAGTTGGGACGCGCTGCAAGCGGCGGGCCACGCTTCGGGCCTGAGCAGCGAGGTCCTGTTGGCGTCGGGTCTGGTCCGGCCGCAGTCCAAGGGTGGCGGCCACCGCGACACGTTCTACAACCGCTTGATGTTCCCGATCTTAGACGTGAGCGGCAGGACGATCGGGTTCGGCGGTCGAACGTTGGGAGACGACCGGGCCAAGTACCTCAACACCCCCGAGACCGCCATTTTCGACAAGGGGCGGAGCCTCTACGGGCTGCAACTGGCCCGCAATGCCATCAGCCAACGGGGGCGCGTTATCGTCGTGGAGGGGTATACCGACTGCATGATGGCGCACCAGTTCGGCTTCGCCGAGACGGTGGCGACGCTGGGGACGGCGCTGACGGCGAGTCACGTGCAGATCCTGCGGCGATATACGGACAATGCGTACCTTGTTTTCGATTCGGACGAGGCGGGCAGCCGGGCGGCGGATCGGGGGTTGGAGGTCTTCTTGACCCAGCAGTTGGACGTCAAGCTGGTGCAAGTCCCTGAGGGCAAAGACCCTTGCGATTTTCTCCTGGCGCGGGGCCCCGAGGCGTTCGAGTCCCTGTTGAACGGGGCCGCCAGCGCGCTAGAATTCAAATGGGGGACGATCAGGCGACGGTACGGAGACGCGGATTCGGGTCCCGGCCGACGAGAGGCCATCGAGGAGTTCCTCACGGTGGTGGCCACTTCGGCCGTCTACGGGGCCATCGATCCGATCCAGCGCGGCTTGGTGGTCAACCAACTGAGCAAGCTTCTGGCGATCGAGCCGTCTGAGCTGTATCGCCAGTTGGGTCGGTTCCGGCAGCGGGTGAGCCGCCGCGCGAGGGGGGTGGGACGGGGCGAGCGCGTACCCGATGTTGAGCAGGCCCCGGCCATTGGTCGGGCCGACGCCGAACAGGTGGCCCTGCGGGAGGTCCTGGAGGTCCTGATTAACGAGCCGGGGTACGTGGACCGGGTTGATGACGGCTTTGATGTGAGTCGTTTTGAGGATCGGGACCTGGTGGCCGTCGCGGCGACGGTCGTATCGATGGCCCGTGAGCTGGGGGAGTTCGGCGTGGGGGAACTGATCGAGCGGATGAAGGAGGCCAAGTACGCTCGGATCATCACGGATCTTCAGCAGTGCGGTGAGGCCCGGCAGAACTTTGAGGCGACGCTCGATCGGGCGCTGCAGCGACTCGGAGAGTTGAAGGACGAACGGTCGTCGAGACAGGCGGCTGAGCGGTTGTACGCCAACGGGTCCGACCTGTCGCGGGAGGATCAGGATTCACTGCTGGAGACGGTGGCGGCGCGGGCGAAGCGACGTAAGGGCCCGCTTCCGCTGAGTATGACGTCCGTTCGGAGCCAAACGGACCCGCCCGAGGGCGACCGGGTCGAGTGAACACCCCGGCGAGCCGTTTGGGACATTGCTTGTGACACGTACAGCTGCAACCAAGAGCGACCAGAGGGCAATGGCAAGACAACGAACTTCCACGAAGAAGACTCGCACGTCGGCCAAGAAGGCCGGGACAAAGCGAACGGCAAGGACGGCCGACAGAAAGGCAACGAAGCGATCGCGCGCCGGCGGCGCTGCCAAGGCGGTGGATGCGGTGAGGACGCAACCCTCTTTGAGGGAGCCGGCGCTGCCGCTCGATGCGGTGGACATTGTGGTCCGTGAACTGATCGAGCGTGGCAAGAGCCGGGGCTGGCTGACGTGGGAGGAGCTGAACGAGACGCTTCCCGACGAGGCCATCTCGCCTGATCGACTCGAAGGCGTTCTCACGCAACTCGAAGACAACAAGATCGAGATGATCGACGAGGCCGAGGCGGACAAGATCACGTTCGCCGAGGACGATCGGTCCAAGCGCCGGCGTGAGGACCCGAGCAAAGAGAATGTGGAGGAGGTGAAGCTTTCCGAGGAACTGGCCGAGGCCACCAGCCGACGGATCGACGACCCCGTTCGGATGTATCTGACGCAGATGGGCGAGATTCCCCTGCTGACGCGGCCCCAGGAGATCGCGTTGGCCAAGAAGATCGAGCTGACGCGCACGGCGTTCAGGCGAAAGGTGCTGGAGTGCGACTACTGCATCGCCCAGGCGACGGAAATCCTCCAGCAGGTGGGGGAAGAGCGGTATTTTCTTTTCGCCGTCGCTGGATCTCGCGGGCGGCATGACGCCCGGCGCGCCG